>JANOIK010000580.1:0-16667 GCA_031407585.1 Planctomycetota bacterium
AAAGTGAACGCCGAGGGCATCAAGCAGCTCAAGGCGCGGATGCCGTTCGCCGATTTGACGAAGTTCGAGGCCAACCCCAGCGTGCAAAGCCTAGGCGAGCAGTTGACCGTGCAGGACATGTGCCGGTTCGTCGAGCACAAGCTGAAGAAGTCGGCTTAGCGGGCAATCGCGCCCGACGGCGCGCGGCGTCCGCTTCGAGATCGAAGGCGAGTTTTCCCCATGCGTTGGTTCTGGATCGACCGATTCACCGAGTTCGTCAGCGGATCGCACGCGGTCGCGGTGAAGGGGATTTCGTTGGCCGAGGATCACCTCCATGAACATCACATGGGGTACCCGATCATGCCGAACTCGCTGGTGATCGAGGGCGTGGCTCAGGCCGGCGGGCTGCTGGTCAGCGAGTCCTACGGCTTCAGCGAGCTGGTGGTGCTCGCCAAGATGTCCAAGGCGAAGTTTTCGGGTCGGGCGCGGCCTGGGCATCGGTTGGAGTATCGCGTGAAGATCGACTGGCTGCGGGCCGACAGCGCTCAGGTGTCGGGCGTGGTTCACGACGGCGACCGCGTGTACGGCGAGGTGCAGTTGCTCTACGCACGCATGGGCGAGGCCATGGCCGAGCGGCTCGGCTCGAAGCTGTTCCGCCCGCGCGATCTGCAGCATTGGCTGCAACTGGTGGGCGTGTTCGAGGTTGGCGTGAAGCCGGACGGCACGCGGCTGCGGGCCGCGGATTACCCGCTGGACGAGGCGGTGATTGCCGCGGCGGGAGCGTAAGGCGAGTTCGTCGCGGTCCGCCTTGGAAGTCGTCTAAATTGCGGCAAGCGGAACACCAACTCGCTTGGCCGCGTCGATCAAATTCTGATCGAGGGTCAAAAGCGACGCAGACATCGCTATGGCGAGGTCGAGATAGATCGCGTCGTATGCGGAGAGTTGGTGTGGCCGCGCGAGCTGAGCCATTTCGCGAAAGCTGCGATCGCCAAGCACGTCGATAATTTCGACGCCCATGGCATCCAGATCACGCAGCAGTCGATCGCCCTGCTCCAACGAGATGAGCCGCTGTCGCTCCTTTTTCAGGACGACATTCAACACTTCCAAACGCCATAGCGCCGGCGCCACGATGCGGTCGCTCGCAAATTGCGCGGCAAGGCTCTGAGTGAGGTCGTCCTCATGCATCGCCCAAGCGATTGCAGCCGTGGCATCGACAACGATCATCGAAGGTCGGCCCGTGCATCATGCACCATTTCGACGATTTCATGCGACGAAAGCTTCGGTAGTTCCTCGCGGAGCTGTCGCAGGTCCTTCAGGGCCTGCTCTCGTGAGAGGGCGTCCGCATTCCGACGGGGCTGATGACGAATGAGATTTGCGACATAGTCGCCAACGTCGGGAAACCCGGCCGCTGCGGCTTGCGTTCTGGCGAGCGCCCCGGCGTCGTCGGGAATGGTGATTTGCATGGTCATTTTCTCCCACCACAATAATACCACGCATGCGCCACCGCCGGCAAAGTGTCTTGAGGGTCCGGCAAACTGGGATTACCGTCAAATTCCTGGAGACTGACGGGGCTTTTCCAGCGGTGGTTGCCATCGCCGCGTATGCGTAGAATGGTCTGACCGCGACGGTCGGTCGCGGCTTTTTTGGTTCGGGGATCGTGCTATGCGTCGTCGCGTTGTGGTGACTGGGATGGGTTGCGTCACGCCGTTGGGGACCACTCCCCAGCAGTTGTGGGAGAACCTCATGGCGAGCAAGAGCGGCGTCGGCAAGACGACGCTGTTCGACGCCACCAATTTTCCCACGAACATCTCCGCCGAGGTGCGCGATTGGTCGATCGCGGACGTGGGCGAGGACCCGGCCGTGTGGGCGAAGCGCGGCCGGCATAGCACGTTTGCCGCGGGCGCCGCGAAGCAGGCGGTGCGCGATTCAGGCCTGCTGGACGGACCGCCCCATGGAGTCATCGATCCCGAGCGGTTTGGCGTGTATCTGGGCGCCGGCGAGGGGCAGCAGGATTTCTACCGCTTCGCCCGGATGATGACGGCGGCGTCGGTGGGCGGCGCGTTCTCACTCAAGACGTTCGTCGAGATGGGGCTCAAGGAGCTCGACCCCGTCGCTGAGTTGGAGCAGGAGCCGAACATGCCTTCGTGCTACGTCGCGGGGCTGTTCGATGCGCAGGGGCCGCATGCGAACTGTCTCACGGCGTGCGCGGCGAGCAGCCAGGCCATCGGCGAGGCGACCGAGATCATTCGCCGCGGCGAAGCCGACGTGATGCTCTCCGGCGGCGCCCACAGCATGATTCATCCGTTCGGCGTCGGCGGGTTCAACCTGCTGACCGCGCTGAGCACGCGAAACGACGAGCCGCAGAAGGCGTCGCGCCCGTTCGACTTGCACCGCAACGGGTTCGTGCTGGGCGAGGGCGCCGCGATGGTGGTGCTCGAGGAGTACGAGCGGGCGAAGAAGCGCGGGGCGCCGATCTACGGCGAGATCGCGGGCTACGGCACGACGGCCGATGCATACCGCATTACCGATACGCATCCCGAGGGTCGCGGCGCGGCCCGCTGCATCGCGATGGCGCTCGAGGACGCGGAGCTGAATCGCGACGGCGTCCAGTACATCAATGCCCACGGCACGAGCACGGCGGTGAACGACCGTGTGGAAACGCTCGCGATTCGCGCGGCGTTCGGGGATCAGGCCGACGGCATCCCCGTGTCGAGCACTAAGAGCATGACGGGCCATTTGATCGCGGCCGCCGGGGCGACCGAGCTGATTATCTGCCTCATGGCGATGCGTGCGGGGATCGTGCCGCCGACGATCAACTACGAAACGCCGGACCCGCAGTGCGATCTGGATTACATCCCCAACCACGCGCGGGATCACAAAGTGCGGGCGGCGCTGTCGAACAGTTTCGGGTTCGGCGGGCAGAACATCGCACTAATCGCGACGGCGGTGTGAGCAGGCGCCTCGACATTCAGGCCAGGGTGGCATGGCCTCGGAGGTCCGCCGACGTGGCCATGTTCGTCGGCCAAAACATGCCCACGCGGACGAGGGCATGCCACACGCCGAGAGTTACCGCCCAACGCCAACAAAAAAAGCCAGTCGTCCGCGTGCTTCCGTGCACGCACAACGACTGGCTTGGCGAGCATCCTTGCTCGCCGCAAGCGCGACCAGCGGTCGCGGCTTTTTAGATTGAGCCGATCCGCGGCAATCAGTACGGGCCGATGTTCGGCGGATTGGCGCTGAGGAAGTCGCGCGGCCCGTGCGTCGTGTAGTACGGGTAAGCGACCTGACCGACCGGCGGACCTTGGTTGAAGGACGGATACTCAGGATAGGTCTGTCCGTTGGGGCAGATGCCGCAACCCGGGCCGCAGGCGCCGCCACCGGGACCGCAACCGCCGCCGGCCAGGCCGTTGATCAGTCCGCGGCAAAGGCCGTTGCAGCAATTCGGATCGCCGCACGAGCAGCAGCCATCGGCGCCGCAGGTTCCGCCCACGGGGCAACCGCAGTCGGTATCGCAGCCGGCGTTGTAGGCGGCGAGCTGAACGGCGGGCTCGGGCCCCGGCTTGCGGAAGTCGCGTGTAATCGTCGGTCGCGGCGCGCGTTGCGAGGTCGCGACGCGACCGGAAGTAAAGCCTCCGGCGGTGCAGCCGCTAGCAAGCAGGCAGACGAGGCCCGCCAATGCGATGCATTGTTTCATTCAAGAATCCCCCCTGTGATCGATCAAGCCCTTGCGGGCCAAAAGCGGCGCGTGGCACGCCGGGCGTGCATGAGCGTCGACCTTGCCTAGCGTCCTGCGAGGGTGCGAGGCGGCCGGAAACGCTGCCGGCGCCTCCCGTCGCATACGCCAATCCGTACTGCGGGCGGACGAGTAGCCGGCATAACTGGTATCGGCGGCACAATTGGGAGAGTTGAACAATTGTGTTCGGCGGCGCTGCCCTTGGATGGGGCGCCGTCGTTTGCTACAACGCCGCCGCGTCGCAGGGAGAGCGCGACGCTATCGATGCTAGCTCGCTTCAGCGCCAGGGATGGTTGATGGGCAACTTCTACCGCGTCATCTCGATTTCGTTCCGGCACCGGTTCACGGTCGCCGCGTCGCTCTTTTGTTCGTTGGCCGTCGCCATTCTGTGGGGCGGCAATATCACGGCGATTTACCCCGTGGTCGACGTGATCATGAACAACAAGAGCATTCCGCAGTACCTCGACGACCAGCGCGTGGTCGCCGAGAAGCGGATCGCGGAGGTCACGCCGCAGATCGCGGACCTTTCTAAGCAACAGCAGACCGCGACGGGCGCCGAGAGAGCGCGCGTCGTTCAGGCCCAGGCCGATCGCGCGGACGAGCTCAGCCGCCTGCGCAAAGAGGTGTCGCGGTACGAGCGCTGGAACCCTGTCGCGAAGCAGTATCTCCCCACGACCGCGTTCAAGACGCTCGTCTGGGTGTGCGTCGCCCTCCTCGTGGGCACTCTCCTTAAAAGCGTGTTCCGCATCGCCGGCGCCTACTACACCGGGCGGATCGGCAACCTCGTCACCTTCGAGCTCCGCAAAGAACTTTACCGGCGCACCCTACGGCTCGACCTCGCGACGTTCCGCGAAAAAAACACCGGCGACATGATGAACCGGTTCACGACCAACGTGAACACCGCGGCCAACGGCGTGCAAAACGTGTTTGGCATGGTGCTGTGCGAGCCGATGAAGATCATCGTGTGCCTGGCTGGCGCCGCGTGGGTGAGCTGGCAGCTGCTGGCGCTCACGATGCTGTCGGCGCCGCTGGCGGGTTACGCGGTCAGCCGGCTGGCGAAGAGCCTGAAGCGGGCCAACCGCAAGGCCATCGAGGAAATGTCGTCGGTGTACGACCGCTTGGACGAAACATTCGCCAGCTTCAAAGTCATTAAGGCGTTCACCCGCGAGTCGCGCGAGCGGAGCCGATTCCATCAGCAGTCGAAGCAGTATTACAAGCGGTCGATGCGGATCGCTCTTTACGCTTCGCTCGTAAGCCCGGTGACGGAGATCAGCGGCATCGCCATCATCGGCGCCGCGATTCTGTGCGGCGGCTATCTGGTGCTGAACCAGCAGACGCACCTCTTCGGCATTCGCGTAAGCGATGTGCCGCTTTCGCACGGGTGGCTGACGCTGTTCTACTGCTTTCTGGGCGGTGCGAGCGACCCGGTGCGTCGGCTGACCGCGATTTTCAACACGCTGCAGCAGGGGTCCGCCGCGGCCGACCATTTGTACGAGGTGCTCGATCGCGAGCCGAAGGTGATCGACCCGCCCCATCCCAAATCGCTGCCCGAGCTGCTGGGAACCATCGAATTCCGCGATGTGTCGTTCGCCTACAAGCCCGAGGAGCCGGTGCTCGATCGAGTGAGCCTGCGCGTCAACCCGGGCGAGACGATCGCCATCGTCGGGCCGAACGGCTGCGGCAAGACGACGCTCATGAACATGGTGGCGCGGTTCTACGATCCCACCGCGGGTTCAGTGCTGGTCAGCGGCATCGACGTGCGCGAGCTGCGGCGTCGCGATCTGCGCGAGCGCCTCGGCGTGGTCACGCAGGAGACGACGCTGTTCGACGACACGGTCGCCGAGAACATTCGCTACGGGCGGCTCGAGGCGACGCGCGCCGAAGTCATCGCCGCCGCCGAGCGGGCGCACGCCCATCGGTTCATCACCGAGACGCTCTCCGACGGCTACGAAACAAACGTGGGTCAAGGCGGCAGCCGGCTCTCCGGCGGCCAGCGGCAGCGGATCGCATTGGCGCGAGCCATTCTGCGGGACCCCGACATCCTGATTCTCGACGAGGCGACCAGTCAGATCGACGTCGAGAGCGAGCGGCTGATCCACCAGGTGCTCGAGGAGTTTACGCGCGGTCGCACGGCGTTCATCATCACCCATCGGCCCAGCACGCTGGAGCTGGCCGACCGAGTGGTGGTGATGGACGAGGGGCGGATTGTCGACGTCGGCACGGTGTCCGAGCTCGCGGAGCGGTGCCTGTTGTTCCGCAAGCTGGCGCATCTGGAATTCCGCGAGAGCGCGTAAGCGTCTCTTTCGCACCTCGGGTGGCACGCCCGAGGTCTTCCGCAGGGCGTGGTGCGCAACCGGAAACTTCTTCGCTTCAACCACGCCCCGCGCGGACTTGGGCGTGCCACCCGGAATTCACACGCCGAAGCGTCGCGACCCGGTCCGACAATCGGCGCAATCCGCACAGCCGTTTCTCGGCCCAATCGCCGCATCTTGTTTGTCTTTCCCGGCTCCCCTCGACATACTGAAGGGGTGGCCGGAGCGTGCTCTTCGGCGAACGGAAAGAGGGCATTGCCATGTCGCGCGTGCTGCGCGCCGGGACCCCGGTTGGTCCCGTTGCTCGTCCTACTGCGAAGCCTGCCGCCGAGCCCGCCGCTACGGGGGCTGATCATCGCGCTGCGCGCGGCTTCACCTTTCAAGACCTGCCCTCGGGGCTGGCCTCGTTGGTGATCCACTTCACGGTGCTGATCGTGTTGGGTTTGGTGGTCACCGAGTCGACCCGCCCGCGGCTCACCGAAGTCGTCGTCAATTGGGACGAAGGCACCGACGAGCTCGCCGGCGGCGGCGGTGGCACGGACGGAACCGAGGACGTGGCGGAGCCGCCCAAGCTCGAAGAGGCGCTGTCCGACGACACCGCCGATTTGGCCCAAGCGGTGCCCGACGTCGAAACGCTGCTCACCGACCCGGCCGTGACGTCCGAGTGGGGCGAAGTCACCGCCGATATCATGCCCGAGGTGACCTCGGCCGACGCGGGCGAGATGTTCGCCGACTTCGCGTCGATGGGCGATGGCGCCATTCGCGGGCTCGGCACGGGCGGCGGTCGCGGGGGCGGTCGCGGCCAAGGTGACGGCCTCGGCATCGGCGACGGCACGGGCCCTGGATCAGCCACGGGCGTGTTCGGCCTGCGCGACGAAGGGCAGCGCATCGTCTACGTGTTCGACCGCTCCGAGAGTATGAACTCGGTGCTCACGCTCACCTCGGACGACGGCGATACGGAGCTCACGTTCCTCGAAGCCGCCAAGGAGGAGCTGACCAAGAGCGTGGAGGAACTGGCCGACGGCAGCGAGTTCCACATGATTTTCTACAACAGCACCGCGGTGCCATTTGTTGGCAACGGCGACAAGCTGGTTAAGGTTGACATCGAGACCAAGGAATTCGCCCGGCGGTTCATCTATCAGCTTGTCGCCGAAACCAACACGAATCACGTCCTGGGGCTGTCCATGGCGCTCGAGCTCAAGCCGGACGTCATCTTTCTAATGACCGACGGGGAGTTCAAGGACGACCCCACCCGTACCGACCTGAACCGGCTGCAGCGGATGGCGCGGCGTGCGGGCACGCGGATCAACGTGATCCACTTCGTGTTCGAGCCGCGGACCAACAGCTCGCTGGAAAGCCTGGCCAAGCGGACCCAGGGCCAGTTCAAGACGATCAACATCCGGTCGCTGATCGATCCGGAGTGGTGAGTGCGCAGGGCCGTCGCTGACGCGACCGGCAATTTCGCGTTCTGCCGCTTGGCACGTTCTGGGGGAGAATCTCCGCCGCTCACTCCACGTCCGCGTCGTCCAGGATGAGATTGCGATCCGGAGAATCGGACTGCTTCTCGTTGAGCGTCATCAGCGCGCGGTAGACCTTGTAATCGATGGAATCGCGGAAGTACGTTGCCCGGCCGCTGCCGAAGGCGACGTTGACGCCGCCGCCATGCTCGCTGGAGGGCTTTGCATTTGGCGAGCGAATGTCTTCATGACATTCGATCTTGCACGGGGTCGAAGGAAAACGCCCCGTGCCGTCGATAAGCGTGCATGCCTCTGGGGCGCGGCACGAGGTGCACTCCTCGGCGTTGATGTACGCGCACTTTAGCGGCGACGTTTGCCACACGAAGACCGGGCCCCAGATACGATCGTGCCGATCTTTGTCGACGTATTTGCGATCGATATGATCCTCGTCGGGATCGTTCGGCGTGCCGTTGAATCCACTCCAGCCCACGATGTCGTAGTTCATGCTGTCCGTGCGCTCGCTGAAGACAAGCGTGCGATCGCGCCCGTCCTTCCAATGCCCGTCGACGACGACGGCGCGAGAATCGTACGCTCTGTTCAAGAATGGGCCGTTGGCCGGCTTTTGCCCCACGACGCTGACGTCGCCCCTGCCCGCATTGGCGGCATAGGAGCAGACGCTTTCGGTGCGCGGCTTCGATGAATCACTGGGGCACAGTAGCGTTTCGACATAAAACTGCGGCAGCGGGCGATCGCCGTTGGCATACTCGTCGAGCAACGACGCACGCTCGAGATCGGACATCAGCAGCACGGCCCACGTGGTCCAGCGTTCGGAGCTGTGTGGCGAGCGGCGCTTTTGAATCGGAAGCTCGTCGATGGCTGCCGGGTAGCGGCGCATGCGAGTGTCCACTTGCAGCGCGGCGAGCGCGAGCTGCCGGATGTTGCTCAAGCACGTCGACCGCCGCGACGATTCGCGCGCCCGTTGCACCGCGGGCAATAGCAGACCGATCAGCGTGCCGATGATGGCGATGACCACCAGCAATTCGACGAGAGTGAATGCATTTTTCATGCGCCGATTCATGCCCCTGCTCCTTGTTCCAAGACTCTCCACGGCGCCGCACGGCCGCTGCGCACGTGCGCAGATGACAAGTTGCCGGCGGAGTTCCGGGTCCGCCATGTAGAGAAGTCTGTTCCGCTGGCAACGTACATCTTGGGTCGCCATCGAGGCAACTTTTCGCCGGATTCGCCCGAAACGAGCGAACTCGACCGGGTCGTACCCCCGTCGTATCATGCAGATTGCGGGCGCTGAAGCCGGCGCCGCAACCCGTAGCGAATCGTCTCGCGGGCGCCAACGTTCCCATTTCAGCGCCCAATTTTTTATGACCGTTCACCAACTTCACGTCGACCACGCCCGCTCGTTCCAAGGCAACCGGTTCGTCTATCCGGTGCTCAGCCGGCGCTCGCGGGGGTTGTCTATCGGGGTGAATCTCAACCCCGACAAGGTGTGCAACTTCGACTGCATCTACTGCCAGGTCGATCGCACGCGGCAAAGCGAGACGCGGTTCGTGGAGCTCGACGGCTTGCTCGCCGAGCTGGGCGGCGTGCTCGACGTCGTTGTCTCGGGCGAGATTTTTCGAACCGAGAAATTCCGCGACACGCCGCCGGCGCTACGGCGGCTGAATGACATCGCGTTCTCCGGCGACGGCGAGCCGACGACGTACAAGAACTTCGACGAGATCATCGACCGCTGCGCCGCGCTCAAGCGTCAGCGCGGGCTCGACGATGTGAAGCTCGTGCTCATCACCAACGCCAGCATGTTTCACCGCCCGCACGTACGGCGCGGACTCGCGACGTTCGATGCGAACAACGGCGAGATTTGGGCAAAGCTCGAGGCGGGCACAGCCGAGTATTTCAAGCTCGTCGACCGCACGCCGATTCCGTTCCAGCAGATTCTCGACAACATCGCCGCGGCGGCGCAGGTGCGGCCGCTGGTGATCCAGTCGCTGTTCATGCGGGTGGCCGGCGAACCGCCGCCCGAAGCGGAGCTCAACGCGTTTTGCGATCGGCTCTGCGAGATCACGGCGTCTGGCGGGCGGCTCAAGCTCGTGCAGGTGTATACCGTGGCGCGCCGGCCCGCGGAGAGTTTCGTGACCCCGCTCTCGGATGCCGAAGTCGATGCCATCGTGGCGCTTGTCGAGCGCCGCACGGGAATTCCCGCCGCGGCGTTTTACGGCAGCGAACCGTAGACGAAGCTGCCAGCTTCGTCCCGCGAATGAAGAAATCTCGCGACCTGTAACGAAGCTGGCAGCTTCGTCTACGCGGGGCGGTTGCCTCGCACGCCACGGAGATTATGCTGAAGGACTTGCCAAACTGCCCTCCCCTGGGCGTCGCCGCTTCCCAAGCGTCGCAGACGCCGGCCCGCATTAGCCCCTGAGACTTGGGTCCATGAAGATCGCCGTTGTCGGAACTGGTTACGTTGGCTTGGTCACGGGCACTTGTTTTGCCGATAGCGGCAACGACGTGACGTGCATCGACATCGACAAGCGGAAGATCGACGCGCTCAATCGCGGCGAGATCCCCATTTACGAGCCCGGCCTGGCCGAGATGGTGGAGCACAACGTCGAGTCCGAACGACTGTCATTCACGACGGACTTGGCCGCGGCCGTGAAGCCGGCCGAGCTCGTGTACCTGGCCGTGGGCACGCCACAAGGCGCCGACGGCGCCGCGAATCTTTCTGCGATGTGGAGCGTGGTCGAAGCGATCGCTCCGCATCTGCGCAAAGACGCGGTGGTCGTGACCAAGAGCACCGTGCCCGTGGGCACGTGTCTGCGAATCACCAACCTGCTGCGGGAGTTCACCGGCCGGGAGTGCGACGTCGCGTCGAACCCCGAGTTCCTCAAGGAAGGCGCCGCGATCGAGGATTTCATGAAGCCCGACCGCGTCGTGGTCGGCGTGCGGCGGCCCGAAGTGGCCGACGTGCTGCGCCAACTCTACGACCCGTTCCTGCGCACCGAGCATCCGTTTCTGGTCATGTCGCCCGAAAGCGCCGAGATGACTAAGTACGTGGCCAACGCGCTGCTGTCGACCAAGATCAGCTTCATCAACGAGATGGCCAACCTGTGCGAGCGCATGGGGGGCGACATCAATGACGTGCGCCGCGGCATCGGCCACGACAGCCGCATCGGCTTCGCGTTTCTGTTCCCCGGCGTCGGCTACGGCGGCAGCTGCTTCCCCAAAGACGTGCGGGCCCTCGAGGCGATGGCCATACAGCACGGCATCGAGCCCGCGCTGCTCAAGGCGGTCGACGCGGTGAACGAACGCCAGAAGCACGTGCTCGCGGCGAAGATCAACGAGCACTTCGAAGGCAAGCTCGGCGGCAAGACCGTCGCTGTGTGGGGTCTCGCGTTCAAGCCGCGCACCGACGACATCCGCGAGGCGCCGGCGCTCGTGCTCGTCGACTGGCTGCTCACGCAGGGCGCGAGCGTGCGGGTTCACGACCCCGAGGCGATGGGCAACGTCCAGAAGGAATACGGCGAGAAGCTGATCTACTGCGAGAGCCCGGTCGACGCGATCGAAGGCGCCGATGCGCTCGCGATCATGACCGAGTGGAAGGACTATCACTCGCCGGACTTTGCCGAGATGTACCAGGTAATGAAGGCGCCGGTGATCTTCGACGGACGCAACCTGTACGAGCCGGAACGCATGAAGCGACGGGGCTACCGGTACTACAGCATCGGCCGCCCGGCGGTGTGAACCGCGGCCCGCGGACCCATTGAGCCCCGCCGCTCGCGGCGGGCGCGGGCAAGCCCCGCGGCTAAATGGACCGAAGCGGCGCGCAAGCGCCCTCATTTCTTGACTCCCCCGCGCTGGGCGTTTAGCCTGACTTCTGGGGCTTGCCGGTCGGAGGGGGGGCGTTCATGGTTTGGCGCTGCGCGTGCGGATTGATGTTCCTGGCCATCGGTGCGCGCGTCGCGAGGGCCGACGTGCCCATCGGCGGGTTCATTCCGCTGGTCGGCATCGGCATGACCAAGGAGTTCGACGACTTCGATAATGATCCCGAAGATCCCGGCCTGCCGAACTCCGCCGATGTTAGCGAGGACTGGGGAAGCCCCGCGCTCGGTCCGGGTTCTTCAGCCTATTTCGATCTCGCCTTGCTCGACACCGGCGCCGGGGCTCATATCCTGACGGCCACGGCTGCTAGCGCGAATGGCTTCGCGATCCAAGCCGAAGGTCTCAAAGGGGCCAATGAAACTCCGATCTTCGGCGCCACGGGCGGCCAGATCGACATGCTGATCAACGACGCAGCAGGCATCTACATGGCTGGCCTGGGGGCGCGCACCAGCCTGGATGGCGCTACGTCACTGACGATGAACACCGACTTCATGCGCGGGCAAACTAGCGTCGCGACTCTCGAAGCCCCGTCGACATGGACGCTGCCCAACATCATCGGTTTGCCCATGGCGGCTCAGCACGCGATCGTCATTCGCAACGACCAGCCGCAGATTTTCCAATTTCAGGGCCGAACCGTGCGTACGCCGAATGTCGAGCTCGTCGACTTGGGTTCGGGCCGCGATCAAGGCATCCAGCGGCGCACCAGCTTGCGAATTCGTCCGTCCGCCTCTTTCATTCAGGGGCCAGCGTATTTCTCTGTCAACTTCCTAGAGCCGTACGACGACCCTAACACGCCGACAGTCGTAGAAAACGGAGCGATGTACCTCGACGTGGATGTGACTCACCACGGCGAAACGACGAGCAACCTGGAGTTCCTGTTCGATACCGGCGCCGATATGACGGTGGTGTCCGAGGTGTTCGCCGCGAGCCTGGGGTTCGATGTGCTGCGGGACAAGCCCGACTTTTTTCTCGAAGTCGAGGGCGCGGGCGGCGTGGCATCCGGGGTCAAGGGATTTTACGCCGACAAGTTGAAGATCGACGCCGTGGGCGGTTCGCTGATTCTTGAGCATGTGCCAATCGCGGTGCTCGACGTGCCCAACCCCCTGGACCCTGGTAATACCCTCGACGCGATCATCGGAACGCACGTCTTCACAGGTCGCAATCTGGTGATCGACGCGATTCCTGCGGCCTTTGCCGGCGGTGGATCGCCGAGCCTGTATATCAGCGACCTTGTCTATCAGACGCATACGTGGGCTCATGCCGGCACGACCGGGACGTGGAGCGATCCTGCCGCGTGGTCGGCGGCGGAGACGCCCGACACATTGTGGGACGCCCAAGTGATCAACGTCGGTGGGGGCGCAAAGGCCGCCCTCGTAAACGCCAACTCCACGGTGTACCGCATGACCGTCGAGGGAACAGGTGCGAGTTCGATGACCGTGCAAATCAACGCCACGCGAACGCTCACTGTCTTCGGCGAGACGCTCCTCAAGACCGGCGGCGTCGTGCGACTCAACCAGGGTGGCAAGCTCGACGCGCAGTTCATCAACATCGACGGCGGTTCGCTTGTGGGGACCGGCACAATATTCGTCGGCGCCGGCCCGATCGCCGGCGCCGTTCGAAATCTATCTGGGCACATCGCCCCCGATTCCGGCGCTGGCGCTATCGGGCACATCGACATCACCGGCGATCTGGCGAACCTTGGCGACGGTACGATGGCTTTCGACATTGCAGGCGCGGTCAACAACCACGACACAATCGACGTGACGCGCTACGCCTTCCTCGGCGGAACGCTCCAGGTATCGCTCGTCGGCTTCACGCCCGTCATCGGCAACGCGTTTACGCTCATCACGGCCGATGTGGGCGTCGCGGGTCGCTTCGACCACGTGCTGTTGCCGGCCGGCTTTTCATGGTTCGTCGACTACCAGCCGTTGGCGGTTGTTCTGAAGGTCGTGCGGCCCGGCGACTTCGACGGCAGCGGCGTCGTGAACAACGCCGATCTGACGGCGTGGCGCGCGGGCTACGGCACGATCTACGACGGCGACGACTTGCTCGTCTGGCAGCGGAACTTGGGCGCCGCGAGCTTGCCCGTGCCGGAGCCGGCGTCGTGGGCGATGGTGCTGGCGACCGTGTGCGGAGGCGCGACGATCAGTCGCGGGCGCGCTCGGTTCGCAGCGTGCTGATCGCGCGGATCGTCGTCGCCCGCGTGAACTTCGGCGCGATCCAGCCGTTCTGATTCATCGGCACGTCGACCGTGACCGTAATGCGATCGACCTCGGGCCCAAGCGTCGCGGGAGCCACCGTGACCTTCGCCCCGCGCGTGCCGACGATGCGCAGGATGCGCTCGGCCTCAGCAACCGCTTCGCCCGCCGTGGCGCCCGGAACCATTGCCCGTCGGGCCGCTTCGTAGGCCGCGTTGTCCGCCGTGTGGCGAATGACGTTGATGCGGCCGAACTCAAACGCCGCCATCACCAGCAGGAAGAAAATCGGCGCGACGATGGCGAATTCCACCGCCGCAGCGCCGCGACGGTCGTTAGCCGCGACGCGCAGGTCCGCCGAAGCGGAACGCGCCCGCAGCGCGGTTCGGCGCGCACGCGCTCCGCTGCGAAGACTCCGCGTCGCGGCTAACCCTTGATTTCGCACCGCGGTTTACTCCGTAAGCATCACGGGGAGCGTCGAGGCAATCTCGCGGAAGATCCGTTCCAGCGACGCCGCATCGGGCGCGTGAAAGTGCTGCCCACCTGTCGCCGCAGCGACGGCCTGCATCCGCGGGATGTCGGCGTCGCTTGAGAACGTGACCGTGTGAATCGTGATGTTCGCCGCCGCGGCCTCCCGCGCCGACAGAATCGGCTCGCGGCCCGTGTTATGCAGGCCGTCGGTCATCACCACCATCGTGCGGACCGCGAACGGCCGGATCTGCGCGCTGGTGAGCACGCGGATGCCGTTATCGATGCCCGCCGAGATGGCCGTGCGCCCTTGCACCGGCTGGCTGCTGAGCCGCGACATCTCGCTGCGGATGCGCCGATAGTCGAACGCTAGCCCGGCGTTGACGTCGCTGGTGGTGAACGTGATGCCGCAGCCACTGCCGGCGCTCGAGTAGCTGGCCATGCCGCACTGTTCGCGCTGCGCGGTGTCGTCGAGTTCGTCGAGAAATCCCGCCACCGCGATGTGGAGGGCCCCCCATCGGCTGCGCGTGGGATTCGGCGGGTCGCAGGCGTTCCCCGGAAGTCTGCCGCCGTTGAGCGATTCCATCATCGAGCCCGAACGGTCGACCACCAGGCAGATGTCGCGATCGAGCTGCGTGCTCGTGGCGACGTGCTGCGGCTGGAACTGCGCGACGCCCATGACGCGACCGAGGAACAACGCTACCGGGCCGCCCGTCGAGCCGGTCGTGCGGCGGCCAGTGACGCGCACGGCATTCAGCTGGGCGCCGCCGGCGGTGAACGTGAAGCGGGCGTTCCGCGTCGCCTGCACGCCGCGGCCGATCTCGATGTCGCGATCGGCCAGCGCGAGCGGCGCGCCCGCGACCCGATTGCGCCGGGCCGCGTCCTTCGCCGCCGCCCGGGCGAGCGTTTCGCTCTGGGCCAGGCTGAGCGTCTTCGCCCCGGCGCGCGACGCGGCGTCGGTCGCCGTGCGCAGCTCGGTGCGAGTCAGCTGCATCCACGCGACGTCGACCGCAAACGCCGCCATGATCAAGAACAACGGCAAGCACACCGCCACGAGCACCATCATGGCGCCGCGCCGCCTCGGACGGCGGCGGGAATGACGAAGCACGAATGACGAATGACGAATGACGGAAGGAGCTGCTGCTCCGCCGTGATTCCGTACTTCGCCATTCGTCATTCGGTAATTCGTCATTGTCCTAGAATTCTTTCATCATCGTGGCCGTCGCGCTGAGCGTTCGCCCGCGGAGGAAGCTGCCGGGAATCACCGAGTTGGGATCCGTCGGCGCCGACACCGTCACTTCGATGTACTCGCCCGGCGCCAGGCTCGCGACGTCGGCGGGACGAATGGTGACCCGCGCCGCTTGCACGCGGCGGTCGCGCAGCACGCCCTGACACGCGGCCTGAATTTCCGCGGCGCTCGCGTCTTGCTGCAGCGACGTCCGCACGCCTTCGTACGCGGCCACGGTGAGCGACTGCTTGAGAAAGATCATCGTGCAGGCTTCGATCATGGCCAGCACCAACAGCACGATCACCGGCAAGCAGACCGCCAGCTCGCTCGCAGCCACGCCGCGGCGGCGGTGCGAAGGGCATGCGCGCCGATGGCTTCGCAGATTCATGGCGCGCTCACCTGTCATGCAAACAATTCAGGAATGAAATAGCCCCCGGCGCAAGCCGGGGGTTAGAAGCGGCGTTCAACTCTGTGCAAAAACCCCCGGCTTGCGCCGGGGGCTGGGGCGAGTTGTGATTCTGCTAATGCGGGTTCTTAGCGAGCGCTGAGAGCGGGCAACGGAGCATCCGTCGCGTTCTCGTCCTCGGGCGTCGCGATCGTCAGCGGCTTGCCGCTGCTCAGCCGTTCGACCATCTGATTAAAATCCTCGGCCAAGCCCTGCCAGAAGTCGAAATCGCGGAACTTCATCGGCGTGTAGGCGCCGCCCTTGGCGAGCGAGCGAATCGTTTGCCGCATGCGGTAGATCGGCCCCGCGAACCGGTGGCTCAGCTTGATCGTGTCCACGATGAACACCGGGAGCATGAACACCATCACCATCAGAAACGGCCCGTGCGTCCACCACACATTCTGGGCGTGCTCGCGGATCGACGTGAACGGGTTGCTCAGCACTTGCAGGCAGAACGCCACAAGGCCGGTCACGGCGATGAACGCGCACCAGTGCATGACCAGGCGCCGCACCAGGGCGCCTTGCACCTTGGGATCGACGAACGTCTTCTTGCGTCCAGGATGGGGCATGGGACCTATCACCTTTTGCGAGGGGGGCGCTGTTGGCGCGACGGCGTACGCATTTTGCTCGGCGCGTCGCGAGTCGACGGCAAGGGCCGCTTACCGAAATCCTAGGTCACGCGCGCCGCGGTCCAATCGCCAAGGCCGATGTGGCAAGTCGCTACCTGGGCTCGAGCCCGTGCGACCGGCTCAACCGTCACGACCGACGTCGCGACGGCCCGTTCAGGCGCCAGTTTTAGACGCCAGCTCGGCCGCGACTTTCTCGCGAAGGTCGAAGACGGCGCCGCGAACTTCGACGAACTCGCCCCGTCGCTCGAGCACCTCGAGCAGGGGTCGCCAGAGTTCCGGCGGCAGTTGCGAGTCGACGCCCGCATCGCGAATGGCGACGGCGTCCGCCCACAC
>JANOIK010000856.1:0-1583 GCA_031407585.1 Planctomycetota bacterium
GCGGGTCTCGTTGGTGAACTTGCAGAAGTTGACCTTGTGGGCATGCGTCGACCCCGCCAGCATCTGGATGTTGGCCCCTGAGCAGAACACCTTTTCGAGCCCGCTGGTGACGATCACCACTCGTACCTCGGGGTGCTCGAAGCGCAGACGCTGCACCGCGTCGTAGAGCTCGATGTCGACGCCGAGGTCGTAGCTGTTGAGCTTGAGCTTGTAACCGGGGCGGATGCCGCCGTCCTCGGCAACCGCCATCGACAGCGTCGCGATTGCGCCATCGATGCTCATGCGCCAATGTCGGTAGCGCGACGGCTCGGTGCGGTAGTCGACCGATGGCGCGGTGCCGTCGGCGGGTTCGGCGGGGTGTCGGGCGTGCTTCGGCGAAAGCCTGCCGGAATCTCGGTCTTCACGCTTGCACCCGAACTCTTCACCGGCGGAATGAACCAGGCGCGCAAGGACGGGATACCTCTGCTCGCAGTGGACAACTGGGTAGGCGCGGCCTCTCAGGTCAAGCTCTTCGTCGGAAACGACAACGTCGAACTCGGCCGATTGCTCGCCCGTGAAGTGCTGAAGGGCTTGCCCGCCGACACCGCGGGCGACGTGATCCTTGGTCTGCCCGCGCCCGGCGCCACCGTGCTTGCCCAGCGTGCCGCCGGCATGCGTGCGCAGATCGAGGAATCGCTGCCGAATGTCCGCGTCATCGGCCCCTTCGACACCAAGTCCGATCCAAAGGCCAATCTCGGCGCCTGGACGGGCCTGGTCCGCGCGAATCCTGACGCCATCGCATTCCTCGGCGGCGGTGACGCCGATGGCGTCAACCTCGGGCGGTTGCGAGCCGAGCAGAGCGGTCGTTGGCTGGCCGGTGCATTCGACCTCGACGCCGCGGCACTCGCTGCCGTCGAGCGCGGCGATCTGGTGCTCGTCTCCCCGGAACACGCAACCAAAGGCTGGCTCGCCGGCCGGCTCCAGGCCGCGCACGCCAAGGACGGCACCACGGTCCCGAAGGGATGGCTGTACGTGTCCGGTCTAGCCGTGACGCGAACGAACGTGCGCGAAGTCATCGCCCGCGGCGCGTCACCGGCGGCTCGACAGTCCTGGCTGGAACCCCGAGGCGAAGCCATCCTGCGCGACCCCGATCTCGTGCGCCCGCTCGCGCAGCTGAACTAAGTCGCGAGTGTCGCGCGGATCGTCGCCATCGGCGGCCGCTCTGACAGGTCAGCAGTGAAGTGCGTCACTGCGTACAAGCCGTCCTCCATCGCGAACTGCATCATCGCCCTGGCCGCCGGTTCCGAGAGCACCACCCGCCCGCTGCGCTGCAGCCGGGTCAACACGGTGTGCTGCAAGGTCATTGCCATCCGGCCGAGGGCCGCGTGGTCCTGGTGGGTGTGGACGCGGCGATCGAGGTCGACCTGGGCCATCGAGTCGAGCCCGACGAGTTCGAGGAGGTCGATCAGCAAGCCGATCTCCACGCCGTCGCCAGAGACGAACGGCACCTGCTCCAGCACGGTACGTCGGCCGGCGTACTCCCCTGACAGCGGCTGGATGAAGCCGGCGAGGGCAGGCCAGTGCATGTTGAGGAGCGGCCGCGC
>JANOIK010000882.1:0-16409 GCA_031407585.1 Planctomycetota bacterium
GGCTCGTCGCGCGGCCAGCCGAGATATTGCCGGCAAAGCAGGGCCTCGGCAGTCATCGGCGGCGTTTCGTTCCGGCCTACTTGGTACGCGTAACGGCTGCCGCCGTTCGTCGCCACCGAGTTTAGAAACTTGCCGACGCGATCGAAGGTCGTTTTCGGCACTTCGAGCTCCGCCATGCGGGCGCTCTCGAGCGCCATGACGAACCAGCCCGTGACGGACATGTCAGCGTCGCGATACGGCTCGTAGCGCCACCCGCCTTCGTCCGCTTGGATCTTCACGCAATAGTGAACCGCTTTGTTGGCGGCCTCGCGCACCATGGAATCCGCGGTCAGCGCGTACAACTCGCACAGCACGATCGTGCATTGCGCGTGCGTGTAGAGCCGGTGCGAGTCGGGCGCTTCGGGAGATCGGAACTCTCCTTCGTCGCCTTGCTGCTTGATGAGCGCGCGCATTCCCCGGGTCACCACGCGGCGGTAAGGGCCCTCTTTCACGTGCGTGTGGCCGTCGCCTAAAAAAGCGAGCAGCGCCATCGCGGTCGCCGAAAGCTGGTTCTCGGAATTGCTGCCGTTGGCGTACGGCCCGCGAAGGCTCCACCCCCCGTCCCGTCGCTGCTGGGCCATGAGCCACCGCAGCGCGAGGTCGACCGAAGCCTGCGTGGTTTTCGTGCCGCCGTAGGCCCGCAGCAGCGCGTCTTTGCGGCCCTCCTGCCGTCCAGAGAGCGCCCAGCCGATCGACGGGGCGTCGATCGCCGAGAAGAATCCGTCGCCCGGAGCCGCGAGATCCGGCGACTGCGGCGGGGCGGCGATAGGGTCGTCGACCGCGGGCAGGTCCGACAGCGCGTAACTCGTATCGACTTCGCTGGTGAACGGGTTGCTGTTGATCGTCGGCTGCGGCGAATCGAGCTGCTCGCCAAGCGTCTCGGCGTAGATTTCATCGGGACCGTGCGGCGCGAGCTCGACGTCCATTTCACTCGCCGCCTGGCGGCGCTGGACCTCCACGGCGGCCAGCCCCACAGCGAGCAGCAGCACGCAGTGAATGATGAGGCTCACGAGCCACGGCGGCGCCGAATTGAAGAGCTCGTCGAACGAGATTTTTCTCTTCGCGGCGCGGTCACGCGGCGAAGCGGTTCTGAGCAGTGATTGGGATCGCAGTTTCACGAGCGCTCGAAGAAAGTGAAACGCGTTGTTGCGGCGCCTTACTCCACGTGCCGCGTGTCGACGGCAATTTTACGCAGGCCGATCGAATGCAGCATGTCCATCACGCCGATCACTTCGCCGTAGGACAACGAGGTATCCGCGGCCAGCGTGACCGGTTGATTCTCCGGCGGCAGCCCGATTTGCTTGAGCTTTGCGACCAGCCCCGCCTTGTTCGTCGGCTGATCGTTGACAAAGATCGCGAGCCCAGACGCCCCGCGCTGAACCGAAATCGTCATCGGCGCAAGCTCCGACGCCGGCGCCACGGCGCCGCTTTCCGGCAGGTTCACCTTAATCGGCGCCGAGCCAACGATCGCAGGAACGGTGATCATGAACACGATGAGCAACACGAGCACGACGTCCACCAGGGGCGTGACGTTGATGTCGCTCATCGTCCCGTCGTCGTCGTCGCCGAAGCCTGAAACAGAGGCAGCCATTAGGTGGTCCTCGCAACAACCGGGGGAGCCGACTCGGGCCCGAGCGAGGCGCCCTTCTTGGATTCCACGCGTACGTTGGCCAGCACCAGGTGAGCCAAGGCGTCGACCTGGGACAGCGTGGTGCGAACGCGGCGGTTCAGCAAGTTGAACGCGACGACCGCGGGGATGGCGACGAACAGGCCCACGGCCGTGGCCACCAGGGCCTCGAACACGCCGGCCATAACCGCGTTAGGATCGCCCTGCCCCGCCCCGCCGCCGGCCAGATCGTTGGCGGCCTTCACGATGCCGAGCACCGTCCCGAGCAGCCCGACGAACGGAGCGTTGGCGCCGATGGTGGCGAGCATCGACAGCCGCGCGTCGAGCACGGGCTTCAACCGAGCCTTGGCCGACAGCATCGCCTCGCTGCACGCCGTGGCGCCGCGGCGCAGCGCGGGCAGCCCCGCGGCCACGACCTCGTGCTCGATGCAGTCCGAGCCGTTGACCAGGTCCCACACGCCTCGCACGTTGCCTTCGTTGAGCAACTGCTCGACCTGTTGCCCGAGCTGATCGCCATCGACGCGGTGATTGTAGAAATACAGGCAGCGCTCCACGATCAACGCGACGCTGATCACGCTCAGGAGCACCAGCAGCCACAGGATCCACTCGGCCCCGACCATCGTGAGCTTGAGCAGGACGCTGGTGAGCATGCCGGCCTCGTTCTTGGTCGATGCAGCCGCGGTGGGCGCGGGAGCGGTCTCAGCGACAGCCGGATCGACGGCGGCCGGCGCCGGGGCGGGGGCCGCCTCGGCAACGGGAGCGACGGGGTCGACCGGCGCTTCGGGGTCGGCGACGACTTGCCCCATGAGGGCTACGTGAAGCAACAGCGAAAAAAGCATGAGTGAACTCGCGGTTGAAGGACGGCGCCGCGGCGGCGCGCTGGCAAAAATGCCAAGGCGCGAGACCAGGCCTCTGAAGTCGCGGTGCTCGTGCGCCACGCTGGGGCGTCGAGCGATGTCTGTTCCGGTCCCGCGCGGCAGACGCCGCCGGGAAGCTACCTTGATGGTAATGCGACCCAAAACCAGCGGCAACGGTTTCTGCCGTCCGCGGGGAAGAACGCGGCCGGGCGGGGGATGACTCGCCGTTACAGTCCGGACAGTCGGCGCCGCCGGTCGAATCTCACGAACCGGCGAGGAGGGCGTCGAATCCCTGCTCATCGATCACGGGCACGCCCAGCTTCTCGGCCTTGGCGAGCTTGCTGCCGGCCTCGGCGCCCGCGACCAGGTAATCGGTCTTCTTAGAGACGCTGCTGCCGGCCTTGCCGCCGTGCTGCTCGATGAGGGCTTCAATTTCCTCGCGCTTGTATTTTTCGAGCGTGCCGGTCACGACAATTGTCTTGCCTGCCAGGGGGCCTGTTGGTTCGGCCGCACGAGGTTTGAGCGGCGCCGTCATTTCGAGGCCCGCGTCGCGCAGACGGCCGATCGCTCGCTCCCCCTGCTCGCCGTGCAGGAAGCGGTGCACGCTCGCAGCGATTACGGGGCCGACGTCCTCGACTTCGCTGAGCGTCTCTTCGGAAGCCTCGAGCAAGGCGTCCATCGCCCCGAAGTGGCCCGCTAACGCCGCGGCGACGCGCGTGCCCACGTGGCGGATCGAGAGCGCGTTGAGCAGTCGCGCCAGTCCCCGCGATTTGCTCGCCTCGATATTGGCGACGAGCTTTTGAGCCGACTTCTGCCCCATGCGCTCCAGCGTCATGAGTTGGTCGACGGATAGGGAGTATAGGTCGCCAAAGTCGTTGACCATGTTGGCCGTCACGAGCTGGTCGGCCAGTCTCTCGCCGAGTCCCTCGATATCCATCGCCGATCGGCTCGCGAAATAGAGTAGCCGTTCGCCGATTTGTGCGGGGCAAGAGATGTTTGGGCAGCGAATGAACACGCCGCCCTCATCTTTCTCCAATTTCGTGCCGCACGCCGGACACTCCGTTGGGTAAACGAACTCGCGGGCGTCATCGGGCCGCAAGTGTTTTTCCACGCGCACGACATGGGGAATAATCTTGCCTGCCTTTTCGACGACGATCACATCGCCGATGCGAACGTCCTTACGGGCGATTTCCTCGACATTGTGCAGGCTCACGCGGCTGACCGTCGTGCCGGCGATTTGCACGGGCTCCAGGTCGGCTGTGGGCGTCAGGGCGCCGCTCTTGCCGACGGTGATGAAGATGTTGTTGACGCGCGTCGTCGCTTCGTAGCGCTCGAACTTGTATGCCACGAGCCATCGCGGCGATTTGCTTGTGGCGCCGAGCCGCTCGCGCTGGTCGAAGCGGTCGACCTTGAGCACCAAGCCGTCGACCTCGAAGTCGAACTCGTGCAGCCTTGCGATCATAGACTGGCAGTGCTCGACTGCCGCGACGAAAGAGTCGAATCGCTCGACAAGCGGCGTAGCGGGCACGCCCCAGGCGCCCGCGAGGCGGAGGAATTCGGCGTGCGTTGCCGCTTGCAGGCCCTCGCTGTACCCAACGCCGTGGCAGAAGAACCGCAGCCGCCGCTCGGCGCACAGCTTGGGATCGAGCAGCTTGATGCTGCCGGCCGCGGTATTCCGAGTGTTTGCGTAAAGTTCGAGCCCCGCGGCCTGGCGACGCTCGTTCAAGTCGGCGAGATCGCCGTTGGTCATGTAAATCTCGCCGCGGACTTCCAGCACCGCCGGCCAGTGGGCGCCTGAAAGTCGCTGCGGCACGCCGCGCACGGTGCGGAGGTTGTGCGTCACATCGTCGCCAGCGGCGCCGTCGCCCCGCGTGGCGCCCTGCACCAGCACGCCGTTCTCGTAGACGAGCGACACCGCGACGCCGTCGATCTTCAGCTCCACCACCCAGCCAATCTCTTCGCCCGGCAGGAGCTTCGCCGTCCGCTCGCCGTAGGCCTGCAGCTCCTCCTCGCTGTAGGTGTTGTCCATCGACAACATGGGTACGCGATGGCGCACCGAAGTGAGACTCGAAATCGGCTCGCCGCCCACGCGTTGCGTGGGACTGTCCGCCGTGACGAGGTCCGGATGCGCCGCTTCCACTTCCTGCAGCCGCTGCATGAGCCGATCGTACTCGAGATCCGAGATCGTCGGCGTCGCATCGACGTAGTACCGCCGATCGTGCTCGCGGATTTCGTCGCGGAGGCGGTCGATTTCTTGCTGTGCGGCGTCGGGCATGCGGCAAAGCAACCTTACTTCACTGTCGGCTCGAGCCCGCACTCCGGGACGACAGTCACCGTCTTGCCGGTCGCCGAGTTGGGAATGAGGCACAGCATGCGAAACTGGCCGCTGCCGGTGTTGCGGAATTGGTGTACGTCGTCGGGCGCGACGAACACGACGTCGCCCGGCCGCAGCGGACGCTCCTCGTCGCCGTCGACGATGGCCCCCTCGCCTTCCAGCACGTAAATCTCGTGCTCATACGGATGAAAATGCCGAGGCGTGTGCCCGCCCGGATCGAGCTCGAACTCGCGCATCGCAAAGTTGGGCGCCTGATCCTGCTCACCCACGAGCCAGCGGACGCGGCACCCGGCGGCGCCTTCCATCGTCACAGGAGCTTGCGGTATTTGTTTGGAAGGTTTGATGTGCATGATTTCGTATTTTCGTAGCGGCGAAGGATTAAGCCAACGGTTCTCGCAGCGAGTCCGGCCCAGGGCGATCCCAGAACCAGTCGGTGACAAACGCCGCAAGCGTCAGCACGGCGAGGCCGCCAAGCTCCGCAAGCATCGCCGTGGCGCCGTGGGCGCGAAGCCATTGGAACAAAGGATGCGACGCGGCCGCCGCCCCGCCCGTCGCGGGAGGGCTGAGCGCCTGAAACGACATGACGCAGTACGCAAACGCCGTGACCAAAAATGCAACCCCGACGGGCACGAGCAGGATATAGAACGGATTGCGGCGTTTCTTGGCGGGCATTTGCTCGATTATACCAATTTCCTACTCACGGTCATGGGCCGCCGCGACGGCCCCTCCGCCGCTGGTGCGGGCCAACTCGTGCGCGGTACACTCAGTGGTTTCACCATAGCTCGCTGGAAGCCACTGGAGAGGGACATCGCGTGGAACGCAACGGATCGCCGCCGATGATTCGCCTCCGCGGCGTCGCGGTCCACAACCTCAAGCGCGTCGACCTCGACTTGCCCCATCGGAAGTGGATCTCGTTTTGCGGCGTCAGCGGAAGCGGCAAGACGAGCCTGGCTCTCGACACGCTGTATGCCGAGGGGCAACGCCGCTACATCGAAAGCTTCTCGGCCTACACGCGGCAGTTTCTCGAGCAGCTCGACAAGCCGGCCGCCGACAGCATCGAGGGAATTCCGCCCTCCGCGGCGGTGACCCGACGAAACGTCAGCCGCTCTAGCCGCGCGACGGTCGGCGGCAGCACGCAGGTGAACGAGCATCTCGAGCTGCTGTTCGCACGCATCGGCGAGGTGATCTGCATGAACTGCGGGCGCCGCGTCGAACGCGACTCCGCGGAGAGCGCGGCCGACGATCTGCTGCGACTGCCGCCGGACGCGCGGCTTATGCTCGGCTTCACGTCGCTTCGCGGCGAGGAGCGCACGTGCGAGGAGTGGCTCGCCGATCTCGCGGCGCTCGGCTACCGCCGCTGCGTAGTGGGCGCCCGAACCGACGAGATTGGACCGGGCCTCGCGCAGCGGCTGGGCGACGTGCGGACGATCGACGTCATCATCGACCGCATTGCCGTGCAACCCGACGCGGCCACTCGATTGCGAGACTCGCTGGAATCAGCCCTCGAAGCCGGACGCGGCGCGGCGGTGGCTTACGTAGCGTCAATCACGCCGAACGCCGACGCTTCAGCCGAATCTCAAAACGGTGTAGAGGTGGATGGCGTCACGTGGCAACGTCGCGTCTACTCGCGTCGGCTTCGCTGCGAGTCGTGCGGCATTCAGTACCCCGACGTCGAGCCGCAGCTGCTGAACTCGAGCAATCCGCGCGGAGCATGCCCGCTCTGCGAGGGTTTTGGAAACATCATCGACATTGACATGGCGCGTGTCGTGCCCGACCCCTCCAAGTCGCTCGCGGCGGGCGCCATCGCGCCCTGGAATACGCCGGCCTACGCCCATGAGCTCGAGGAGCTCACCGCCCTGGCCGCGGACTACGGCATTCCGATGAACGCTCCGTACCGAGAGCTGTCCGCCGAGCATCTGCGGCTCATTCGCGAAGGCATCCCCGAGCGCAGCTTCGGCGGGCTCAACGGATTTTTCGCGTGGCTCGACCGCCGCAAATACAAGATGCACATCCGCGTGTTCCTCAGCCGCTGGCGCACGTATTACCCCTGCGCGGCATGCGGCGGCACGCGGCTGCGGCCGGAGGCGCTGGCCGTGCGCATCGCAGGCCGGAACATTGCGGAAGTCGCCGCGATGAGCATTCGTGACGCCCTCGCATGGCTTGGCGCCCTGGAGCTTTCCGATTGGCAACGGCAGGTGGGCAATCTGCTCGTCGAGCAGGTCGCGGCCCGGATGACCTATCTCCAAGAAATCGGCGTGGGGCATCTCGCCATCGGCCGTCTCTTGCGAACCTTGAGCGGCGGCGAGTCACAGCGCGTGGCGTTGACGAGCGCCCTGGGGTCGAATCTCACCGGCATGTTGTACGTGCTCGACGAGCCATCGAGTGGCCTGCATCCCGCCGACTTGCCGCCGCTCATCCAGGCGGTGCGACGCCTGCGCGATCGGGGCAACTCGGTGGCGGTGGTCGAGCATGAACCTTCGCTGATTCTGGCGGCGGATCAGGTGGTCGAGATGGGACCCGGCGCGGGCGAGTTTGGCGGCAGGGTCGTGTTTCAAGGCCCGCCCGCGGAGATGCTTCACCATGAGCAAAGCCGCACAGGCGATTGGCTCGCGGGCCGTCGCGGCGTCTCCGAGGGGCGCAAGCGGCGCGAAACTAGCCATGGCTGGGTTCGCCTCGTCGGCGCTCGCGGAAACAACCTGCAGAATGTCACCGTCGAGTTTCCACTCGGTGTCCTTTGCGTAGTGACCGGCGTCAGCGGCGCCGGAAAGAGCACGCTCGTCCAACAAACGCTCTACCCGGCGGTCGCCGGCCGGCTGCACATCGAGGCCGATAAGGCGGAAGCCTTCGACGATGTGCTCGGCGTCGGCCAAATCGACGACGTGCTGCAGGTCGACCAAACGCCCATCGGCCGCACGCCGAGATCGAATCCCGTCACCTATGTCAAGGCGTTCGACCCCATTCGCACGCTCTTCGCCGAGACGACCGAGGCGAAGGCCCGATCGTTTCGCGCGGGGCATTTCAGCTTCAACGCCGAGGAGGGCCGCTGCGAAGCGTGCGAAGGCGAGGGGTTCAAGCGCGTCGACATGCGCCTCATGGCCGACGTGTACATGAAGTGCCCCGAGTGTCACGGCGCTCGTTATCGCCGCGAGGTGCTCGACGTGAAGTATCGAGGGTTGAGCGTCGCCGACGTGCTGAACCTGTCCGTCCGCGAGGCGTTCAACTTCTTTCGCGGACACAAGAAGGTGCTCACGCGGCTGAAATGCCTCATCGACGTCGGCCTCGACTATCTGCGGCTGGGCCAACCCGCCAATGCGCTCTCCGGCGGCGAGTCGCAGCGACTCAAATTGGCCAACTTCATCTCGACCGCAAAACGGGCGCGAACCCTTTTCATCCTCGACCAACCCACGGCCGGGTTGCACTTCTCCGACGTCGTACAGCTCATCGATTGCTTCGACTCCCTGATCACGATGGGGCACTCGCTGATCGTCGTCGAGCACAATCTCCTGATGATGCAGGCCGCCGATTGGATCATCGACGTCGGCCCCGGCGCCGGAGCTACAGGCGGCCACATCGTTGCGGTAGGCGCCCCGGAAGTGATGGCAGCAAATCCCAGGTCAGTTACGGGTTCACACCTTAAGATTCGCGGAACGTAACAAGAGCGACCGATTAATCGGGATTTCCAAGGAACCTTTCAAGAATCCCTTGGTTACGCTAGCGACGCGTTGTGAGCATGTTTCTGCGCAGGCGCGGACCTGAGGGCGACCGAATTCTTTCATCCGAGCCAGCCCGTTGAAAGTGCATTGGTGGAAACGCCCCAACGCGCTGCGCGATAGTGCAATACTTAGGACTTCAATTGACGTTGCGTCATTTAGGCTTTATCTATGAGGGCCTCGACAAACTGCCGTTGGCGTCTTAGCGGCGTGCTTCGTAGCGCCCGGGGCCGTTTTATGAACGAACCGCTACGCATCTTGCTGGTCGAGGACGACCCCGATCACGCCGAGCTCGCCCGGGCAAAATGGAAGCCCAGCGCGTCGCGAACAAACTCACTTGGGTGCACGACGGCCAAGAAGCTCTCGCGCAGGCGACTGCACCTTTACGGGACTGTCTGCAACAGCTCAACCGCCGGCTGATCGACCTTCGAGAGGAACTTGGGCTCGGACGGGTCGCGCTGCGGTATGCACTCGGAGGGCAAATGCCGCTGCAGTTCGGCCCATAACTCGCTCCACACGTAAGGCTTTTGAAAGAACGCCGCAGCGCCAAGGCTGTACATCGTGCGCTCGACTTGGCGATCACGGTTTCCCGTGAGCGAGATCACCGGGATGTCGCGAGTCACCGGGTTTTCCTTCAGGCGGCGGAGCACGTAATCCCCATTGCCTTCGGGCAGCTCGAAGTCCAGGAAGATCGCGTGCGCCCGGCTGTGAAACGCCGTCCGGTATCCCTCGCGGCCAGCGAAGGCCCTTAGCACGTCGACTCCGTGCTCCTGAAGTCGCAATTGCAGGGCGAACGAGAATGCCGCGTCGTCGTCGATGCAAAGCACCCACGGGCGCTGAGGTTGGGCGTCGGCGTCTTCGCTGCCGGGCGAGTCGGCCTCTCCGTCGTCGCCGGCTAGCGCCGCAAACACGTCGTCCATGAGTTTTGCGCGACTGGCGTCTGGACTCTCATCGTGACTCGGGGCATCGATGCACGTAGCGTCGGCGCCCCGAGTCTCCTCCGCCGGCAATTCCAGCAGCTCCTGAAGCAACGGACCGATTCGCGGCCAGACGTCGCTGCATTTGGTGACATAAAACGCCCGCAACTCGTGGCACCGCCGTACGATGTCGGGCGCCTTCTTTCCCGTCAATACGATCACCGTAATCTTATTAAGCGTGGGATGGTTGGCGATCATCTCACAGACTGCCAGTCCGTTGCCCTCTGGCATGTCCACGTCAAGGATCGCAGCATCGAACGGCAGCTCCTGAAGCTTCCGCAGGGCGGCCATCGCCGTCGTCGCGGTCTCCACCGCAAGCCCCATTTGCCTGCAGCGGCGTGCCAACACATTGGCCATTTCAGGATCGTCGTCGGCAATCAACACGCGGCGATGACCCATGGCAGCGATGTCTCCATTGCGAAAAGTGGCTTAATGCCAATCAGGAACTGTCGAGAACACACGAACGTGCAATACGATAAGCGTCACACCTCTGCGGCATGCTGGCGGCTGCCTTGCACGGCCTTCGTCACCGCCGCAAACAAGTGTTCGTGGGAGTAGGGCTTCTTCAAGAAATACTTGGCGCCGGCGTCGAGCGCGTCGCGTTCGTCGCCCAAGCTGGCGGACAGCATGATCACCGGCACATGGCTGGTCCTTCGATCGGCCCGCAACCGCCCGAGAGCGGTGAGGCCATCCATGACCGGCATCATGACATCGAGCAAGACGAGGTCTGGCACGACGTCACGGGCCGCCTCCAGACCGAGCTGTCCGTTCGCCGCCGTTCGCGTGGCGTAGCCGACGGCCTCCAGCCGGCGGCTTACGCCAAACGCGAGTTGCGCGTCGTCATCGACGATCAGCACATCCACGGCGCCCGAGGGTGTTTCACTAGGCATGGCACACGGCCTCCTGTGTAAGTAACTGCGACACTGCCGCTCGAAGTTTTTGCGGCGGCTCGGTCGGCGCGAGCGGTTCTTCCGCCTGAAAATCGATTTCAGGCAATGCTCCGAGCGGCCGATTGCGGTTGATGTCCGCCACTTCCTCGCGAGTCCTCTGTATGAATTCGTCGAGTTCCACCGGCGGCACGAACAAGAGCATGAGCCACCGACACCGTTCCATGCGCAAGGCCAGATCGTTGCCGCGAACGTTGTGGCTGAGAAACACATCAAGATCGTTGAGATCGCGGTCCGCTGCGGCTTCGGAAGTCGTGATGGTCACGGGCGTGCAAATTGCGCATTCGCTGTCCAAGTCCCGCACGCGATTGAGATATCGCGCGATGAGCTGGT
The DNA here is from genome assembly GCA_031407585.1 of Planctomycetota bacterium. Taxonomy (GTDB): domain Bacteria; phylum Planctomycetota; class Planctomycetia; order Pirellulales; family Lacipirellulaceae; genus Lacipirellula. Next base: position 10,826 of record JANOIK010000882.1, read on the forward strand.
CGGGGTCGGCGTACGGAATCGTAAACGTGAATGTCGATCCCTTACCCAACTCGCTGTCCAATTCGAGGCGGCCCAGATTGAGGTCGGCCAACTCGCGCGCGATGCTGAGGCCTAGGCCAAATCCCTTCACGCTCTGGCGCGATTGGGCGTGCCCTTGGGCGAAACGCTCGAAAATCTCTTGCCGCTTCGACGGCGCGATGCCGGGACCGTTGTCTGTCACTCCAATGACCACCTCATTGCGATCGTCGTTGGCCCGAGCCCACAGCTCGACGCGACCGCCTTCCGGGCAAAACTTGATGGCGTTCGTCACGAGATTGACGATGACGCGGCCCGCTTTCTCTTCCTCACAGAAAATAACCGGCAATCCGGCGTCGATGGCGTTGACCAGGGTCACGCGGCGAACTGCCGCCTTGCGCTCGAGCCCGGGCGAGATGTGCGCGACGATCCGAGCGACCTCGGTCTTCCGGGGCCAGACGTTGAGCAACCCCGCGTCGAGCTTGCTCAAGTCGAGCAAATCGTCCACCATCGTGTTCAGGTCGTCGGCGCGATCTTCAACCACGTGAAGCATTTGCTGCTGTTCGTCGTTACAAACGCCCTCGACGCCGTCGCGGATCAGCGAACTGTATTCTTTGATCACGGTCAGCGGCGTTCGGAAGTCGTGCGACACGTTTTCGACAAACCGCTGTGCAGTCTCGCACAGCGTCCGAAGCCGCTCGTTTTTCCGTTCCAGCAGCGCCCTATTTTCCTGAAGAGACGCCATCAGGCGCCGGTTTTCCCCCATCGCCGCCTGCCGCAGAAGCGCATACCGGGCCGCTCGTTGCAGCAGACTGCCGGTAAACTGCCCATCGCCGAGTATTTCTTCCTTGTAAAGGTAGTCGAGCGCGCCTTGCGCGAGCGCCGACTCGATCGCTCGGTCGTCGGCAAGCGACGTCAGCACGACTAAAGGAAGCGACGGCGCCGCCTCACTGAGTCGCGTTACCGAGTCGATGCCGTCGGCGTCAGGCAGGGACAAGTCCGTCAGCGCCAGCTCGAAGCCGTTGAGTTCCGGATGGCCGAGCGCATCGTCTAACCGGTTGACCCACTCGACCTTATGCCCCTGTAATGCGCGGGTGACCAGGTAGGCGTGGTCTTCGTTGTCTGCAATCAGTAACACTCGCACGTCTTTTTTCTCCTCAAAGCGACGAGCACGCCGCACCAACGCGGCGTGCCTTTTATTCCGCCACGTTTTCGCGATCGCCGTCGTCGTCGAGCTTCCGCAAGTCGATGAACCGGCTCATGTTGTGCAGGAGTTCGTCGAAGGAGAGCGGCTTGCGCAAATACGCGTCGGCGCCTTCTTTCATCAGCCGGACAGGCAGCGAGGGGTCGCGCATCCCCGTCAACACGATGATGGGCACTGTGGCCGTTTCGTTATTTGCCCGCAGGCAGCGCAGAATATAGTTGCCGTCCCCGTTGGGCATTGCCAGGTCCATGATGATGAGGTCTGGCCGTTGGCGCACCGCCTCCCAGATGCCGTGCATTCCGTGGAACGCTCGCTTCACCTCGACGTCATAGGAGCGAAGCCGCATTTCGATCGTTCGCGACACGTCAGGATCATCATCGACGCACAAAATCATCGGGCGCTGGACGGCAAGGTGAGGTCCGCAGGCGGAGGCGCATTCAGCTATCGCTTGAGTCATGGCTCATTCCCCTCGGCGCAGCATGACGCTGCAATGGAATCGACTGAAAGAATACACACCAGAAGTTGAACCGAGTGACCCTAAGGTCTCTGTGCTCAGGCAGCAGCGGCTGCGGGGGTAAGAAGCCCCAGGGTGTGCATCAGTGAAGTGGGTGGCGTTGCCCGCGAAGCGGAGGACGCGACGATCCCCTGCGGAATCGACGATTGGCAACGCTATCAATAACGTAGCTCATGTCCGAGACTGCGAAGGCACTTTGCGCGAAAGCGCCGAAAGAAACGCGACCGTCAGTAGCGGCGTCGCCCATGCGAAACCGCCCACACGTGCTGCGTGGAATTCCAGATACAACGCGCCCCCCCTTAATGGAGTTATTCGGGGACGCGATCACCTCAATCCTGCCAGCTCCTGCAGCAGCCGCCAGTTTTCCAGCCGATCCTGCCGCCCCGCCATGAGCGTGGCCGACGGATTTCCCTCCTTGTCGAAGTGCTTAACGAACCGCCCCTCGCTGCGGCAAAAGTCGATGAAGTCGACGGTCTCGCCACTCTTGGGGTTCTTAAACCAATCCTCTTTGACCGACGGATTGCCCTGGAGCGAGAGCCGCTCCTTGATCCGTTCTCCCGCGCGGGGATCGTAGATAAGCAGCGGAAACGCGCGCGTGTCGACCGCCAGCCGCGCCTGGTTGCCCGCCATGTTGTCGGCCACGCCATGCTCGGGTTGGCACGTCGTGTAGCACACGACGATCGCCGGGCCGTCGAACTCGAGCGCGCCAAGCACCGATTTGTAGAAGTGGTTCGCGTGGTGGCAGGTCGTCTGCGCGACGAACGTGCGCGGATGCATCATCGCGATCTGAGCAATCTCCTTGCGGCGCTCTTGCTTGCCGTCGATGGCCTTGCCGTGCAAGCTCATCTTCGTGTTCTGGCCCATGTAAGTGCTCGTCGACGCCTGCCCGCCCGTGTTCGAGTACACCTGCGTGTCGAGCACGAACACCTTGATGTGCATGCCCGAGGCGAGCATGCGGCTCAAGCTCTGAAAGCCGATGTCGAACATGGCGCCGTCGCCGCCGATGCACCACAGGGGTCGATCTCGCCAGCCCATCTGATCCCACCGCGCCCGCACGCCCATGGCGTCGGCGGGGGCGTTTTCGAACAGCGAGTTGGTCCACGGCACGAGGTACGGATTGTACGGGTACGTCGACGTGTACACCGTGTTGCACCCCGTGGCAGCGACGATGCCCCACTGGTCGCCGTACTTGAGGCCCGTGGCGGCGCACATCATTCGCAGGGCCGTCCCCTCGCCGCAACCGGCGCAGCTTCCCGCCCCGCCGACGTAAATGTGCGTCTGCTCTTTCAGCATCATGTCGATGAGCAGGTTGTCGTTGATGTAGCGATTGTCGCTGGGGCCGAAGTTCTTGAAGTAGCGGTGGCTCTTGCGAATCGACTCCATCACGGGCTCGGTCTTGGGAATCATCTTGAGCGCGAGGTCGTCGCACACGGTCACGCACTCGGCGCACCCCTTGCATTTGCTGGGGTCGATAAGAATCGCAAACCGGCCGCCCTCAAGGCCCTTTTTCTGCGGACCATCGTAATACTTGCGCGTCTTCGACCATTGCCGCTCGAACATCTCGCGGTCCGCCTCGGTCTCGATCGTTTGCAGCTTGGCCGTGAAGTCGCTCTCGGCGATCACCTTGCCCAGAATGGCCGTGTCGGGGCACTGCGTCACGCAGTCCATGCAGCCCGTGCAATTCTCGCGGATGTACTCGGGAATCTCCGGCGCCACATAGCTGAAGTCGCGCAGCGTCGCCGTCCCCGCGGGAATCAGCGACCGGGCGACCGACAAGTCGGCCGGCAACTCGTCCTCGCCTACGCCCTCCTCGTACCCGCGAATGATGCGGTCGTTGAAGTCATGCACATCGAGCACAGGCAGCCCGACCGTGAGATACTCGCGGTCCACCAGCGTGCCGTAGCTGTTGTTGTTGAATGGGTCGCGCTCGTTGGATTCGTTCATCGAGCGAGGGAGTTCGGCGGTCGACATGGAATCCTCGATTTCACGTGTTTACGACAGTCCACTCGAACTGCCGTCTAAAATCTTCGAAGCATCGGTCGCAAATCCAGCGCTCCTCATCCTCGGTGCAATATCCTTCGCGCAGCACATCAAGGCGGTCGATCGCCATGAACTTTGCCGCACAGAAGTCGCAATGGTCGTGGTCCCACTCCGGCTTGCGCCAGATGTTGGGATATGTTTTCCTTATCAGAGTGGCCCCTTCCAACCCTCCACCGCCTACGTTCAACCGCCAATCGGTCTGATCTGGCTCGTTAGATTCATCCATTTCTTTGTCAGGCAATCGCCGCCTCCGCTGCTATCACATCCCGCGGCACCTGCTGCATCTCGCCGTAGCCGCGCTTCACGCAGGTGAGATTGTCCTGCACCGCCTGCTCGCCGCGCTTGCCGAAGTATTTTCGCAGCGCCTTCTCCACGCCGGCGTAAACCTGTTCGTCGTTCATCCCGCTGGCATCGGCATAGGGCGTCAGCTTTAAAAAAGCGCCCAGCAGGACGATGCCCTGCATCCGCATCTCCAGGTCCGCGATGCTCGTCACCTCACGGGCGATCTTCACCATGTCGATGAAGTACACTCGCAGGTTGCGCTGCCGAATCGTCCGTTTGTGTTCCAGCGGTATCCGCGCCCACACATCCGCGGCGCTGGCGTACGGGCTCTGCATGAAGATCGCGCCGCCGTCGACCATCCCCTTGAGCGGGTTGCCGCTGAACATCGCGTTCGTGTCATTCAGCACCACCAGATCGACGCGGGCCAGCTCGCTGTGCGTGAAGATGTGCGAGTCGGCGATCGTCAGGTAATACGTCGTCGGCAGGCCCTTCTTCTCGGACCCGTACTTGGGATACGCCTGCACGTCCTTGCCGAAAACCTGACCGGCGATCGTCGCGATCACCTTGTTCGTCGTCACCGAGCCAAAGCCGCCCACCGAGTGCCCGCGCATCGAAAACGCCCCAGGCGGACGCAGGTCGGGATCGTCCTGGACCTTGAGCGCTAACTGGTGAGGCACGCCCACGCAGAAGTAATCCTGCCGGTCGTGAATCATGTTGTCGAAAATCGCGATGATGTCGCCCGGCGTCACATCGCGACTGCCCAGCCCGCCGCAGCCCGTGTAAATCCGCGGAATACGGTCGACCTTCTCGAGACTGTTCTGCCCGATCAGCGCGTCGCAGAACGCCGCCTTCACCTCGCGGGCGATGTGGTTGCCGGTCGTCGACAGCGGATCGTCCATCCGCTCGAGCACCGAGAATGCCACGCAGTCCTTGAGCTCGCGCACGATGTGCTCCGCCGGAAACGGCCGGAAGCAGTACAGGTTGAGGCACCCGGCCCGCACGCCACGTTCGCGCAGGTAATCGACCGTCGCCTGCGCCGTCTCCATAAAACAGCCCATGCCGACCAAAATGTACTCGGCATCGGCGCACCGGTAGGCGTCGACGAAGTCGTACTTCCGCCCCGTGTGCAGGTAGAACTCGTCGAACGCCTCGGTGAGCGCCGGCGCCACCTGGTCGTAGTACCACCGTTGGGCGATCTTGCCCTTCATGTAGGAATCCTGGTTCTGCACCACCCCCGACATGAGCGGGTTCGCCGGATCCATGAGGTTCATCAGCTTGTCCTCGGGCTTGCCGACGAACTGCTTCATGAACTCTTTTTCCGGCAGGCGGACGCTCTCGACCGTGTGCGTGGTGAGAAACCCATCCTGCGCGTTGAGAAACGGCGTCTTGCTCGCCTCGGCAGCACGCCGGGCGATGAGGCACAAGTCGCCCGCTTCCTGCGCGTTGCGCGCGAACAGCACGCCCCAGCCGACGTCCGCGACGCTCATCACATCGTCGTGCCCGGCGTGAACGTTGAGGCCCTGACTCGT
>JANOIK010000884.1:0-1965 GCA_031407585.1 Planctomycetota bacterium
TCGGCCGGAGCGATCTTGGCCATCTTCAAGGCAAATCCGATGTTCTGCGCCACGGTCATGTGCGGATAAGGGCATAGGACTGAAAGACCATGGCAATCCCGCGCTCGGGTGGACGGACAAAGGTCACATCCTTGCCGTCGATCTCGATGGTGCCACGCGTGATTTCCTCAAGGCCCGCTACCAGCCGCAACAGGGTGGATTTTCCGCAGCCGGAGGGGCCCACGAACACCGTGAACGACCCATGCGGGATGTCCAGGGAGATATCCGGGATGACTTCGGTTGCGCCGAAGCTCTTGTTCACGTTCTTGAGTTGTACGGTTGCCATTTAGTCCTCGAACTGAGTCGACGCCGATTTCCGCTGCATCCCGGATTCAGGTCAAGTCCTGATAGTCGAAGTAATCGAAATCCGCCGTCATGGCTCGGCCGCTTAAATCGTTCGCCGCCATGCCGACGAAGGCGCCGGTAAAGTTGCCGTGGTCGCCTTGTCCAACCTCGTCGGACAACAACGAGGCGTCCTGTACGGGACCGATCCGTTGCCACGACCCGGCGCCGAGCGCGTAAGAGAAGCGCAACGCGCAGTCGTGGACGTCCACCCGCAAGCGAACGGGTTGCCCGGCGGGTACGGCGACCGGCTTTTCGAGGGGTACGGTAAGGGCGCCATCGGGCCAGTCTCCAGCGCACGAAAAGATGTGCAGGCAGGTTCCGGCGATATCGTCGAACGTGAGCGCCAGGTAATGAAAGGCGAAACGGTTGTAATAGGCGATCAACCCGGCCATTTGCTGGTAGCTTCCCGGGCGCGCATCGACGACCGTCTCTGCCCGGTAGCTCATGGCGGTCTGGCGTCGTGCAACCAGCGACTGTTCGAACCAGCTTCCAACCGATTCCCGGCCGGTAAGGCGCAGGTGACCAGGGCGGGCAGCAAGCGTGAAGATCCGTTGCGGGAAAGGCGTGCGCAGCCATTGGAACGCCAGCGGCAGTGTTTCGGAGTCGAAATCATGCCGGACCGGTTCCTCGGGAAAAGAATGCGGCGGAACATCGGGCGCCAGCACCGACATCAGGGGCTCCAGCGGCTTTCCGCAGATGCGCAACCAGCCGTCGTCGTCCCATTGCACTTTCTGGATGGCGGTTTCGCGTCCCAACGGGCAGCGATTCAGGCCGGGAATGGGCCGTCCAGTCAAGTGCACAAGGTAGGTCTCGCCCTCCGGCGTTTGCACGAAATCGCCGTGGCCGGCGCGTTGCAACCCCGCTTCCGGAAAAAACCGCGACGTGACGACATGCCACTCGGGATGCAGCTCATACGGGCCGGTGATGACCTTTGCTCGCGCCATCGATACGGCGTGGTTGTAGCCCGTGCCGCCCTCGGCGGTCAGCAGATAGTAATAGCCGCCGTGTCGATAAAGGTGCGGGCCTTCGGTCTTGCCAAGCGGGCTGCCGGCAAAAACGTTGTGCGTCGGGCCGACGAGGCACTGGCGGGGCGCATCGAACTCCTGGATCAGGATTCCGCCGAACTTGGTAGGCCGCGCGCGGTGGTCCCACACGAGATTGACCAGCCATTTCCGCCCGTCCTCGTCATGGAACAGCGACGCATCGAAACCGCTTGAGTTCAGGTAGACCGGATCGGACCACGGCCCGTCGATGCTCGGCGCCGTAACGAGATAATTATGCACATCCTTGAAATTGCCTTCCCTGCGTTTGACATCGCTGTAAACAAGCCAGAACAGGCCGTCCGCGTAGGTCAGACAGGGCGCCCAGACGCCGCATGAATCGCCGTTGCCGCGCAGGTCAAGTTGCGATGCTCGATTGAGTGGACGAGCGGCCAGTTGCCAATGGACCAGATCCCTCGAGTGGTGGATCTGCACGCCGGGATACCATTCGAAAGTCGAGGTGGCGATGTAGTAATCCCCGTCCACCCTGACAATGGAGGGATCGGGGTTGAACCCCTTGAGAATGGGGTTTTGAATGAAT
>JANOIK010000599.1:0-3929 GCA_031407585.1 Planctomycetota bacterium
GCAACTCGGCCACCAGCGTCATGGCGGTAATGGCGCCGACGCCCGGCGTCGTTCGCAACGCCGCGGCTCGACATTGCAACTGGTCGTCGCTCTCGATCAGGTCCGACAGCTCCTTCTCAATCTGACGGAGGAATTTCTCCAACTGCTCGATCACGCTACGGACGCTCTTGATGACGAACTTGGTCGAGGCCGTCTCCAAGCGACATTTCTCGGCCGTGCGCAGGTCGATCAGCTGCCGGCGGCGCGTGACCAGCTGCTCCAGCCGGTCCTGCTTCTCCGGCGCCTTCTGCGCGGGACGCGGTTGCGTTTGTTGGCCGAAGCGGGCGATCGCCTGAGCGTCGAGACGATCGGTTTTTGCCAGCAGGCCGAGGCTCCGGGCGAAGTCGCGCACTTGCCGCGGATTGACGACCGCCACTTGATGGCCGGCCGCGATCAGCTCGGCGACGACCGCTCGCTGATAACCCCCGGTGGCTTCGACGACCACCAGGCACTCGCCGGCAGCGGGCAACAAGCCGAGCAGCTCTCGACATCCGCCGCGATCGTTGGTCATCGTCCCGCGTCGCTGCTCGGGCAGAACGCACACATCGAGCGAATTCTTGGCCACGTCGATTCCCACAAACGAATGAAAAACAGCGTCCATGAACATGTCCCTGTCTTGCAGATGCGAGCTCGACGTCAGGTCGGCTCTGGCGGCTGTTCGGGCTGGGTCCATAAAAACCGGCGGCGATCACGCTTCGTGACGGCGTCTCACGCCTGGGCACAATCGATCTGAAGCCGGCCGCTTCGGAAGTCCTGCTCCGCTACGCTTCGCAGGACTTCCGAAGCCACCTACGATAAAACATCCTTCTGTGGTTTAGACATACAAGGACACGAAGAGCACGAATGGGAGAGATTTCGATCGCAGTGTGAGCTAGCGGTCATTGCTCTCATTCTCTTGCTCACTCTCACCTATTCGTGTCCTTCGTGCTCTTCGTGGGCAAAGTCCGGTCTTTAACGCCGGATGTCCGCCACGATGTCGCGCAGTTCGGCGACGGTCACCTCGGCTAGGCGCTTGCCCGCGCGGTTGAGGCGCTCGTTGATCTTCACGGCCGTTTCTTGCATCACGCCGTGCGTCTCGGCCGAGCCGCCGGCAAGCAGGAAGTTAGGCCCGCGGGTGATCCGCTTGTGGCCGTCGTCGGCGTCGAAAGCGAGGCCGAGCAGGGCCGCGTCGGGGCGCTTGCGGGGGCGTTTGGGTGCGTCCATAGAATCACTACGCGGCGCGGGAAGGTACGGATCGCGTCGGCGGGCGAACCAAACTTAGCTCTGCCGGCGCGCGGCTAGCGCCGGCGGCTCCAGGCCCGAAGCGCATCGGCGGCCGCTTCGCGGCTGTCCTTCGAGGTCGGGCCTTGCTGGGCCTTCGGCAGCTTGCCGGGAGCGCGCTTCTCGGCCGCACCCGGCTTACCGTTTTCTTTGCCACTGCCAGAAGCTTCACCCTCGCCAACGGATGACTCCGACCCCGCAAGGCTGAGCGCCGCGGTTTCGGCCTCGAGCACCCGGCTGATCTGCGCCGCGTTGGTGTCGTCGATGCGAATCGTTTGCGTCTCGTTGAGCGCCGACGAATCGGGGTGAAGCAGCCACTTCGAGATGTCGTCGACGCTCGCGTCGCCAGGCGCCGCCGCGGCGACGCGCTCGACCGCTTCGGCGACCGTCTTCACCTCGGCCCGCTTCGTGTTGGCGAGGCCGGCGGTGATCGTGAGCATGAACTTCAGCGGTCCGACCGTGATTTCGTCGCCGGAAACCAGTTCGACTTCGCCTTCGATTTTGTCGCCGTTGACCAGCGTGCCATTGCGGCTGCCGAGGTCCTTGATCGTCACGCGATTCTCGTCGCGGAGGATCGCACAGTGTTGCCGGCTGACCGCGCTGGAACCCGCGCAGAGATGGCACTCTTTGCTGCGGCCGATCAAGAATTCGCTCTTCTTGATGGCAACCTTAGCGCCGGTTTTGGCGCCGTCGATGACTTTAAGAATGACGTCCATTGCCCCGTCCCTCATAAGTGACCGTCGTATCATGACGGTCACGCACGAGCGCGTCCCGCGAGAATCGGCCGCGCGTTGCGCAGCATCCCTCGACTCTCAAAGGAGACCAAGACCCCTGTTCCTGTACCCCATCCCTCGCGTCGCCTTCCTGGCTCGCGATGCGCGCAGAACAAGCTCCCGCCGGCGCGAATCGCTCCGACCAGGCCCCCACGGCCTAAGATCGACAATAACACGCCAACTACGCGGCGGAAAGGAAAAGCCCGTCCGCGTGATGCCGGAATTCTAGCAATCGGCATGCCCGGAGCTACTCCCTCTACAGGGGGGTATCTCGGGAGGCCGCAATCGGCCCACTTCTCATGCTCGGAGCGCCCGGCGGGCGGACTAGTCCCTTCCCTCGCTGAAGTCTGTTCCTAGTAGGGATATCGGCGCGCGGGGCGCCTCGCTCCATCGTTTAGCGCCGCTGGAGCCAAGACTCGCTCGCGTGTTTTTTCAGTAGATTATTGCGCAATTGTAACGAATCACCCGTGGGTGAATCCGCGCGCGCGAGCTGTAGGTTGAGGCGCGTGGCGATGAGCTCGCTCCATGGACCAATGAGGTCCCCGATCGCCAGCGGGAGCCCGCCTGCCCGCTCGATGCCCAGGTGCTCCGGCGCCTGGGGCGAGGCGGCGAGCAGCACGGCGCCATGTTGCAACACCGCGCCGCGGCGGCGGCGTTGCGCGCTGCCGACGATCTTGTCGTGTTCAGCGGCCAACACCACATCCGCGGCGCTGCGTCGCGCGAAGCAGAGGAACGCCTCGCCCGATTCGGCCGGATCGTCGATCTTGCCAGTGCACGTGCCAGCGGCGCCAGGCACAAGGGCCTCGCACTGCAGCGTGGCCGCCACCCCCTGTGCGGCCAATACCTCGACCAGCGCCCGGTGGACCGGTGCGTAAAGCTCCGCTGGCCGACGGGCGAGCGGATGGCTTGCCGACAGGCAGAGCGAGTACGTGAGCTCGCGATCGTGCACAAGCGCCCCGCCGCCGCTCAGCCGGCGCACCACCGCGGCGCCGCGGCTGGGCTCATGTTCCTCGCGTTCGGCGTATCGCTGGAAATACCCGAGCGAAAGCGTCGGCTCGCTCCACTGGTAAAACCGCAGCGACGCCAACCCCGCGTCGGCCGCTTCTTCGAGCAGCGCCTCATCGACCGCCATGTTCCACGCGCCGTTGGCCGGCGGGTCGATGATCAAGCGGCAGGGCAATAACCCAGACTTTGCTACATCGGGCAGCATAGCGTCGGTTGCCTGGCGGCCAGCACTTCATCCGGGCGGCTGATCGCGGTGGTGTGCGGCGCCTCGTGCAGCAGCTGCGGGTCCTCACCCGTGATGCGAAACAGCGTCTCGGCGAAGGCGTCGAGCGTTTCCTTACATTCGGTCTCGGTCGGCTCGATCATGATCGCCTCGGGCACGGTGAGCGGGAAATACACCGTAGGGGCGTGGTAGCCGTAGTCGAGCAGCCGTTTGGCGAGGTCCATCGCGGCGACGCCTTTTTCCTGCTTCAGCCGGGCGCCGCTGGCGACGAATTCGTGCATGCACCGGTCGCCCTGCGGCACGGGCAGAATGTGCTTCACGCGGGCAAGCAGGTAGTTGGCGTTCAGCACCGCGTTCTCGCTGACGCGCTTCAGCCCGTCCGGCCCGTGAGCGCGGATGTAGCAGTACGCCCGCAGCAACACGCCGACGTTGCCGAAGAACGAACGCACGCGTCCGATGGATTTGGGGCGGTCGTGGTCGAGGCGGTAGGAAGGAAGTTGCGAGTTGCGAGTCGCGAGTTGCGAGTTGGGAAGAGAGCTTGCATCCTCTTCTCGTAACTGGCTACTCGAAACTCGCAACTCTTCTCGCACCACAACCGGCGCCGGCAAATACGGCGCGAGCTTCTCCAC
>JANOIK010000948.1:0-9602 GCA_031407585.1 Planctomycetota bacterium
ACCTCACGCAGATCTCGGCGTTCCTTCGCCGTCAGACGCACAATATACTTCTTGTTCATGGGACACCTCCGTGTGAACGAAAGTCTCCCAAAAATCACGCCAAACACCAACCCGAACTCCTAGGCGTGACAAAGCACTAGCAACTATTGCGAACTAATCGCGGAGGCCGCCGAAACCCCGCGCCGACCGCCGCGACCAGCGCCAGCGCCACGCCCCCCGGCTCCGGCACGCTCGCCCCTGCGGCCATCGCCCCCGGCGTGCCAAACTGCGTGCGCCACAACGCCAGATCGGCGGAATTCACGGCCCCGTCGCCATTGGCGTCGCCTTGGGCTTTCGTCGCGCCCGACGTAATCCCCAACCCGCGCTGCCATGCGAGCAGATCGTCGCCGTCGACGCTGCCATCCAAATTAAAATCCGCCCGCGGCAGCACGTTGAGCACGATCCGTCTTTGTACCGCGTCGTACGTCACTGAATAGCCGGGCGTCACGTGATTGAACGTGCCCGACAACATGCCGGCATACGTCGCAATGATATACGAAGTCGCGGTCAGCGGCGCAAGCGCCGTCACGTCCAAATAATCATTGGTGCTCGTCAGCAAGATGTTGCCTTCGCTATTCTGCGTCGTCCGCACCAACTGCAGCAAATCGGAGCTGTTGCCCGACAGCTCGATCGCCAGCCGTCCGCCGGAGGCCACGTTGAGACTTCCGTTCTCGATCGTCAACGTGCCAATCGACTCTCCAGGCGCCACTGTCCCGCCGTTGGACACGGTCATCATCGCGCCTAACGCCGATGTGATGCGAACTGTTCCGGCGCCCCCCAGCCAACCTCCTTGAACGTCGATCGGTCGTTGCGCCGTAATCACGCCGCCGCTCTCGACGATGATATTACCCGCTGTCTGCAACAACCCGTAAGAAATGGATTGGCTACCGATGTGGACTGTGTTCGACGCGGTCGCGCGAATCGCGCCGCCCGAGTTCCGCACACCGCTCAACGTTAAGGTCGACCCCGCGCCTTCCGCGCGAATCGTCCCGGTGTTAATGATTATGCCTATCCCGGCGACGTTCCCGCTCACGCTGCCGCGTCCTCGCAGAACCACGTTAGGACCAATGGTAACTGTGATTTGCGCAGAATTTTGAATCGTTCCGCCGTCCAGCACGACTTCTCCGGTTCCGCCGAGCGTTTGCGAAGTAAACCCCTGGAAGCTCATGGCGCCGTTGCCCACGAAGATTTTGGCGTTGTCGAGCATCAGGCCATCGAAAATCCCCACATCAGTGCTCGTTCCCGATGGCATCCCAAGATCGATTGCCAGCGTCACGCCGCTGAGGTTGCCCCCTTGCGACGTCAGCGCGCTCGCCCCGCTCGAAACGACTCGCCCGCCGCTAATATTGCCCTTGGAAAGGAAATTGCCGTTCTGGATGGCGCCCAGCTCCAGGGACCCGGTCGTTGTGTGCAGATCCAGCGTCTGACCCGAGTTCGCGAGTTCCCCGACCAGGCGCACCGTCGTCGTTCCCACGCGTTCAATGACGCCAATGTTCGATGGCGAAAAACCGCCGCCCAGTTCCAACGTGCTGCCATCGAGCACTTTGATCGTGCCGTCGTTGTCCCAGACGCTTAGCAGCCGCATCGTCCCGCCGGCGATTGACATCGTTCCCTTATTGATCGCTGCGGTCGTGAGCAAGTTCCCGCCGCCTGCCACCTCGATAGTTGCTTCGTTCGTCGCAAACCAGTAGTCGATGGTTCCTCCGTCGACCCCCGAGATCAGCCCGGAGTTGTTCACCTTATTCAGCCACAGCGTCGCGCCCGACACGTCCGCGCGAATCTCGCCCAGATTCTGTCCTATTAATTCGGTGTCAGCGATACTCGCTCCGAAGATCCTCCCGCGGCCGCGGACGAGCAGTTCCTCGTCGATCACCAGTCGATGGTTGGCCTTAACGTAGCTCGTCGACGCGGGCAACACAATTTCGCCCGAGCCCGTCAACAACTGCTCTTCCGCCGCATCCATGACCACAAGCCCGCCGCTAGTCCCGACGCCCACATTCAGCACGCCCCCCTCGTTCACGTTGATCGCCCCGCTCACGTTAAGCGTCCCAAGATTCACCAGATCCATCACCGCCCCGTCGTTGACGATCACATCGACGACATTGGCGGCGATCGCATCAAACGCCGTCACCCCACTGTTGGCCGTGTACGAACCGCGCGACGTGGCGCCAAGGGTCGACCCCGCGTGAAACAGCACGATCCCCGTCTCCCCCGGATCGGCATGGATAAACGCCGCGTCGATCGCCCCATACACGTCGGTGCGCGAAACACCGAACAAGTTCGTGAACTCCACCGTGCCGCCGACCGAGGCGTCGATCGTGCTCCCTACGTCGAGCGTCGTCGTCTCGGCGCCCGCGTCTGCGTAAAGCTGATTGAAGTCCGAAATCAGCAGCGTGGCGCCCTCGGCCACGGTAAACGCGCCCCCGCTCAAGCCGCCGCCCGCGAGGTGGAGCGAGCCCGACTGCACATCGACGAGCCCGCCGTTGTGCACAATCGGATAAAACGCCGCCGTCCCCTCCCCCGCGCTCTTCACGATCGACCCCGCCGCCCCCACGTTGATCGTCGGCGTCGCGGTCGCGTTCCACGACCACGTGCCGTCGAACTGCACGTCGAACGCGCCGCCGATGTTGACCACGCCCCCCTCGGGGTTCGCAACGGTCTCCACAGTATTGATGGGGCCCTCACTCCACGTCGTCGCGCCGTTGAGATTGAGCGTCGTCGTCGCAAAGTGCTTCTCGCCCGGCCCGCTGATCGTCGCGGCGCCGGCCACCGTCAACACGCTCTCCGCCACCGGCGTGGTTCCCCGCACGATCGACCCGCCGGTCCACGTGAGCGCTCCAATCGAAAACTCGTCGTCGACCGCCACCATCCCGGCGCCGATCGTCGCGCTGTCCGTGGCCGTGGAGGGAACCACCGGATTCGTGTTCCAATTGGCGCCCGCGCTCCACACGCCGTCGTTGCCCGTCCACGTGGCGTCGACCGCCCACGCGCGCGACGCGACGAAGCAGAGAATCACGGCCGCCGCGCGGAGAGCTTGTCGCAGATTCACGGCGCCGCCTCAGAGAAGAAAGATCGGCCAGGACTCGAACCCTAACGATAAACGCCGACGCAACTTCCGTCAATTTCCGACCCCCGCGCCCCCAATTTAGCCGCGCTCTCTCGCCCCGCGCGTCACGGGAGGGCGAGGCTCCCGCCGAGCCTGCGACCCCGGCAGGGGTCAAAGCCGGTAGCCGGGGGTTGAGCGCAGCGACACCCCCGGAAGCCGACGCAGGTTTCACCCGACCCTGGAATGGTCGCAGCAAGAATTCACCAACGACGAACCCAAATCAATCCTCATGCGCCGGGCCGACGACGCGTCGCCGAAGTAACAAGACCTTTGCTCGACTCCCCCCACCTGGCGCCCATCTGTGCCCTCTGGGGACAATCCCATTCTGTCCGCGACAGCGGACAATTGCCTTCTCCAAGGCCTGAGATTTTTCCAAGAAACTGGGTGGCCCAATTCTCGCACCCTTGCATTCCGCACCGATTTGTGTTAGTGTACGTAAATACAAACTTCCGAGAAGAAACAAGACCGGACTACAGGACGAAACAGAGCTCGAAGCAATCCCCTCTTCTCCGTTCCCTCTGTGACCTCCTGTTAAAGATCCCCTCCTGCTGGACTCATGACCCAAAAAGCGGACAGTATGAAGCCCAAAGCGGACACTTAGAACGCCCAGAGCGGACAGTATCCTGCGCCCTCGCAACGTCGGCCCCTCGGAAAAACCAGCTTCAACCCCCACTGCGGTAGCCAGCTCGATCCCCAAAAAGATAAAATGTCGACCGACCGGACAATTGAAAAACGTCGGACTAGGTTTAAACCCCATCCCCTCCGGTCCTACTCGTAATCCTACTCCTAATCCTAATCCTCCCTTCTTAACCACTCGCCACTCACTCCTATGCATTCCTCCCTCACCTGCCTAACCGCCGTCGCTCTGCTCGCCCTCGCCCTGCAGGCGCGCCCCGCCGCCGCCCAGGAAGCTGAAGCGCCGACGACCGGTGCGCTGACCACCGCCGAAAACGCGCTCGAACTCGCAAACCAGCTCATCGCTTCGCACAAGGACAAAATCCGGCCGCTCGACATCGCCGTTGGACTTGCCTGGTGGAAAGCCAACACTACCGGCGACGACGCCGATTTCGCTGCCAAGGAAGCCGCACAAAATAAGCTTGATTTGGCGCTCAGCAACTCCGACGTATTCGCCCTCCTTAAAGAGCTGAAGGATCGCGACACCGGCGACAAGCTCGTCGACCGCCAGATCGACCTGCTCTACCTCATGTACCTCGAGAAGCAGGTCCCCACCGAGCTGCTGAAGAAAATCACTGCCCGTGCGAACGTCATCGAAAAGGCGTTTAACGTCTACCGCGCGAAGGTCGGCGACCGCGAGATGACCGACAGCGAGGTGAAGAAGGTCCTCACCACGAGTAAGGACTCCGCGGAGCGCCGGGACGTTTATCTGGCCAGCAAGAATGTCGGCCCGCAGATTGCCGATCACCTCAAGGAACTCGTCCTGCTCCGCAACGAGCTCGCCCGCACGCTCGGTTACAAGAACTACCACGTCTTGCAGCTCGCCCTCAACGAGCAGGACCAGGCCGAGGTGATCGCCCTGTTCGACCAACTCGACGACCTCACCCGCGGGCCGTTCGAAGCCGCGAAGGCGGAGATCGACGCGAAGCTCGCCGAGAGCTACGGCATCGCGATCGACGAGCTCCGCCCGTGGCACTACTACGACCCGTTCTTCCAAGAAGCCCCGGCCGTGTTCGGCACGAATCTCGACACGGTGTTCGCCACGGCGGACATCCCGAAGCTATGCCGCGATTTCTACGCGGGCATCGGCCTGCCGATCGACGACGTGCTCGGCCGCAGCGATCTCTACGAGCGCCCGGGCAAGAGCCCGCACGCGTTCTGCACCGACATCGACCGCGCGGGCGACGTCCGCGTGCTGGCGAACATCGTTCACAACGAGCAGTGGATGGGCACGATGCTCCACGAGCTGGGCCACGCCGTGTACTCGAGCAAGAACATCCCGCCTTCAATGCCGTACGTGCTGCGGACCGACGCGCACATCCTGTGCACCGAGGGGGTGGCGATGATGTTTGAGCGGTTCTCCAAGAGCGGCGATTGGCTCACCGCGATGGGCGTCGCCGTGCCGGACGTGCCCGCGTACAACGCCGCGGGCGCCCGGATGCGCCGCGATCAACTGCTCATTTTCTCGCGCTGGTGCCAGGTGATGCTGCGGTTCGAGAAGGGCCTGTACGAGAACCCGGAGCAGGACCTCAACAAACTGTGGTGGGACCTCGTCGAGAAGTACCAGGGCCTGAACCGCCCGGACAGCCGCAACGCGCCCGACTACGCGGCGAAGATTCACATCGTGAGCGCGCCGTGCTACTACCACAACTACATGCTGGGGCAGCTCTTCGCGTGCCAGGTGCACCGCGCCATTTGCCGCGAGGTGCTCAAATGCGACGACGTGCCGAACGCGTACTACATCACCGGCCCCGAGGTCGGCAAATTCATGATCGACCGCGTCTTCGCCCCCGGCCGCTCGCTGCCGTGGAACGAGCTCACCAAGCACGCCACCGGCGAGCCGCTCAACGCCGAAGCGTTTGCTGCGGAGTTCGCGGTGGATGAAGCGGCGGACGAAGGCGGTTGACCTCCAAAGAATCGACTCACGTCGATCACGGCGTCGGCGAGCCGTTCGTCTCGCCGTCGTACCGGTTGCCCATGGAGTGGAACACCGCGGGATCGACGTCGTACGAGATCATGTGCCCCGAGCCGTCGCAATAGACGAACTGACAGCCCGCTGTGTGAGCGCTGCCAAACACCTGCGTGCTGCGGTGCGAGTTGAGTCCGCCGTTAAGCGGGTCGACCCATTCGTCCGGCTTGGGCGGGTCCATGGTCCAGCGCAGGTTGTCGACGTCGGCGGCGCAATCCCACCCTTGGTCGTTGCCGTTGTTGTCGCCGCCGGCGATCGCGTCGTACATCTTGTCATTGATGTACTTCTCGCCGACCCAGATCGTGTTCGACGTGCCGTCTTCGATATGGCTCAGCTCGCACTCGCTGGCCACGCCCACGACGCCGTTGGCTGGAAGATACGCGCCGTAGCCGTGCAGCATCTGAAAGTGCCGCGTGAACGAGGTGAGCGTCAGCGTGTTGCCTGCCGGACCAAACTGCGTGTAATTGCCGCCGCCTGAGCGCCACGTATCGCCGGCGTTATCGCTGGGAGGGCGATCGCCCGCGTTGGCGGCGTAGTCTTTTCTCGCCACCATCGTATTAGCGACGATGGTGATGTTCACGAACCCGGTGCCGTGCGTGTAGGCCTTGGTCGGCGATCCCGGCCGCGACGGGCACACGTATTCGTTGAGCGGCGCTGAGATGCGCTTGGCGCCTTCGGTGCGTTGCTGCACGGTGATTGTCGCGGCGTTGCCGTCGGTGCCCAGCCGGCGCAGCGCCGATTGCTCGAGGTAGTCGAGCGAGTTGTAGTACCAGCCGCCCGGCTGCTGGACGTTGTAGCCGCGGTCGGGATCGCCGGCCCAACCCCAGCCCCAGCCGCCGACCGGCAGAATCTTGTTCGCCGCCTCGTGATTCATCGCGGCGAGGCCCATCTGCTTAAGGCGGGTCGCGCACTGTGCTCGCCGCGCCGCCTCGCGCGCCGCTTGAATCGCCGGCAGTAGCAGCGCCACCAGCACGCCGATGATCGCGATCACCACCAACAACTCGACGAGCGTGAATGCGCGCCTAAGGCGACGCGAGAGATTCCTGCAAACGAGTGAACACGCCACGGCAGCGATCCCCCCAATAGATGAGTACCGATGAGCACGAACGCACCGCGCGGCATCGTCGCACGGCCGTCCTCAATGTGCTGGGATGACAAGAAGCCCGCCGCCCCCCGGCAGGCTCAACCAGCACAAGCGAGCGTACTCCAACCGCCGCCCGCGTTGCCAGAGATCACGGCAAGATTGCGCAATGGGACCCCAACTCTTGCGCACAAAGGACGCTACGGAGACCTAAGAGCGCTCTTCGAGCGCACTTGCCCGCCCGCCGCGACCGTTAGGGCGATCCGTTGACTTCGCCGTCGTACCGATTGCCCATCGAGTGGAAAACCCTCGGGTTGACGTCGTACGAGATCATGTGCCCCGAGCCATCGAGGTAGACGAATTGGCAGCCCGCCGTATGCGCGCTGCCGAAGACCTGAATGCTCCGCTGCGTTCCGAGTCCGCCAACGTCGACCCATTCGTCAGGCTTCGGCGGGTCCATGGTCCACCTGAGATTGTCGTGATCCGCGGCGCAATCCCAGCCCTGGTCGTTGCCATAATTAAAACTACCCTCAGCCCCAGTGTCGTACATCGTCATCGGAATGTATTTCTCGCCCACCCAAATGGTGTTTGTCGTCCCATCCTCGACTTGCCGGATTTGCAATTCGCTCGCCGCGCCCACGACGCCGTTGGCGCCGAGATAACCACCGTAGTCGTGCAGCATTACGAAATTCAAACTATAAACGGTGCGATCCAGTTTCAGGCTTACACCCGCTGCAGGGCTGCCTTGGCCACCCGGCGTGTACGAGACGCCGCCCGTGGTCCAGTTGGCGCGGGGCGAGGCGTCCGGCGGGCGGTCGCCGGCGTTCGCCGCGTAGTCATTTCGCGCGACCATCGAGTTTCTGACCACGGTGATGTTGCTAAATGATCCATCACTATTCGAGTAAGGCTTCGTCGGCGACCCCGGCCGCGACGGGCACACATACTCGTTCAGCGGCGTCGCGATCCGCCTGGCGCCTTCGCTAAACTGGGTAGGCGTAATCACCCCGGCGTTGCCATCGCTGCCGACCCGGCGAATAGCGGACTGTTCCAGGTAGTCGAGCGAGTTGTAGTACCACCCGCCCGGCTGCTCGTCGCTGTAGCCGCGGTCGGGATCGCCCGCCCAGAACCAGCCCCAGCCGCCCGTCGGCAGAAACTTGTTCGCCGACTCGTGGTTCATCGCCGCGCTGCAAGAAAAGACGCCCGCCATTCCCCGGCGAACGCTGCACGCAGACGTCGAGACTACTCGATCACCCGACCGACTAGCCAGCGAGCAACGCGAGAACGCTCACTGGGACGCCATTTTTGCGCACAAACAACACTCTGCGGACCTAAGAGCGCTATTGCCCGCCCACCGCGCTCGGTTTGCCTGTTGCCGCGCCCTCGGTCGTCGCCACCGCAGGCGAGTCGAACACCGTGATCACTGGCAGGGCGTTGCCCTCGCGATCGAACATCCCGCGACTGGCGATCGGCTGCGGCGGCACGGCTGGCTCCCACCAGAACACGCCCACGCCGCGGCCGTTCGGCGTTGCGCGCACAATCTCGTCGACCTGCCGCAGAAACTCCCGCTGCCCCTCGGGAGTTTCTGGGAACGGGCCCGGCTTGTCGCGGTACTCCGCTTCATGCCAGTTGTACGCCGCCTCGACCACGATGATGTCCTTGCCGTACTCCTCGGCCATGAACTTCATGTTCGCGCGCAGGTCATCGAGCGGCCCGTGCCACCAGGGGTAATAGGACTGGCCGATGACGTCGAACTCGACGCCCAGGTCGCGGCAGTGGTCGTAAAAATACTTTGTGCGGCGCAGGTCGCCGCCGCGATCGATGTGCACCATGATCTTCGGCGCCGGCGCATCGCCGCGCCCCGCCTCGACGCCGCGAATGCCCGCCTTGGTGTAGTCGGCGAACTGCGACCAGTTCTCCGGAAGCTTGCCGTGCGGCCACATCATGCCGTTGATCACCTCGTTGCCCGGCTGCACCATGTCTGGCATGGCGCCCGCCTCGCGAAACGCGGCGATCGTGTCGCGGGTGTACTCGAACACGGCCTCGACGAGCTCGTCGTGCGTCTTGCCTTCCCACGCCTTGGGCAGGTACTGCTTGGCCGGATCGGCCCACGTGTCCGAGTAGTGGTAGTTGAGCAGAACCTTGTAGCCGAGGTCCTTCGCCTGCTTCGCGACGGCGATGGTGTACGGCAGGTCGTTGGGCAGCCGAGTGGGCGTGTGGAAAAGCCGCAGGCGAACCCAGTTGTAGCCGTGGTCCTTGAAGAGCTGCAGCCCCGGCTTGGCGACGCCGTTGTCCTTGAAGACAACGCCCTGCGCCTCGGCTTGCGGCAGGAAGGAGACGTCGGCGCCGACGGCGTATTCTTTGGCCGCTTCCTGGGCGTGAGCCGAGGGCGCGAGCGCCGCGCTGAGCACGACGCCCGAGCAACACGCTTTCAGGCAGGACGCAACGATTCGTAGCACGATTGGCCTCGTATTCTTGTTCGCAAGCGCACCGAATAACCGGGGGCTAGCGCCCGCCGGCTGATTAGGGACTCGTTAAATTCAACTCGGCGTGGTTGTCGCCGGCTTTCACATCGAACGTGAGGCCCGAGGTTCCCGCGGCGAGATAGCGTTCCGGCACCAACGCCTTCATCGGCGTCCGCGGCGCCGTCGGGTCCGGCCGTCCGCCCTTGCCGGATTGGAACGCCACGACCGCGACGCGATGCTCGCCGATCAGGGCGCCGGAGGATTCCCCTT
>JANOIK010000997.1:0-2118 GCA_031407585.1 Planctomycetota bacterium
GTCCCGCTCCTCTCGGAGCGGGCTGCAAGAACACTGCGTGACCGGCTGCCGGGGAGTCGCTTGCGCAGGTCGTCGGGGTTTGGCCGCAGAATGCGATTCGCGCCGGTCCGGCAGGACGGACTTGAGACCATCTGCTGAACCGGGGCAAACGCAGGAACAGCCCGCGATGACGCTCATCGCGGGCCGGAGGTCATTTGGTGGCCAGCACGGCGAGGTCCCCGGCCTTGGCCGAGTCGGCGACGAGCACGGCGCCGGGAGTATTGGCGGCGAGCTTGATCGCCTCGTCCTCGTTCTCGACAATCTTGGGCGCGGAGCCGCCGCCGGTCATGAAGAGCCGGCGCCAGTGGTTCTGGAACTGGCTCGTCGTCATGCCGACGTGGGACTGGAGGAAGGCGTCCTGGGCGGCGCCGGCCTTGGCAATGACGATGACGACGCGGGTGCTGCCGAGGGCGACTTTTTTGCCAAGCAGAACCGCTTTGACGGCCTCGCTGTCGAGGCTTTGGCCGCTCAGCGCCTTGTGGCCCAGCAGGGCCGGCTCGGCGGAGAGAGAGAGGGCTGCGGCAGCGAACAGCACTGCGAAGAGGGTCTTGAATAAGGTGGTTTTCATGGCGGAAGTCCTCGTCGATCAGAAGCTGAGTGTGGTCTTCGCGGCGAAGAGGGTCATCGTGTCCTGGCGGGAGGCGGGGGGATTCGGGATGCCCGGCACGTCGCAGATGTCCTACGTGCCGTAGATCGCGTGGACCTCGAGCTTAAATAGCAGGTGGTCGTTGAAGTCGTAGCGAACCGCGACGGCCCCATCGCGTCGCCGGTTGGCGACGGCGGTGGTGCCGGCCGCTGGGTTGCCGTTGTAGGTCTCGCTGTAGTAGGTGCCGACTTCGAACCTGGTGCCGAGACGGCGGGCCACGGAGATGTAGTAGTTCCGGCTGGTGCCGTTGTTGTCCGGCGGTGAAGCGACGAATGCGGGCAAAGTGATACGGGCCTGGGTTTTTATCAAGAGATACTCGCCGGCAAACGTCCAGGGTCCCCGGGTGTATTCGGCGGAGACGCCATAGAAGTCGCCCTTCCGAAGACTTATGGTCGAGCTGACCGTGGGCACGGCGACAAATGGACCGACCGCCGTCATGTTGGTCAGGGAGGAATAATACGATCCAAGCCGCAGGCCCGCGATGGGCGTGCTCCAAGTCAATGCGGCGCCGCGCACGGAATCCAGGCCGATACTTGTCGCTCCAGGAGGATTGGCGAAGAGTCTCGCGCCGTTAAAGAAATCGGCGAGGCCCGAGTCTGTTTTTATCGGGATATCGCCGTAAAATATTTTGTAGTCGAAGCTGTTCTGCCCGACACTCACTGATCCATAGATCAGGGCGCCGTCGAAAGACGCTTGGAAGTTGCGGACGCGCGAATCGTAGTTGGACTGTGGCAGGAGGATGAAGGGCCGGACGACATCGAGGTCGAGCACGTCGGAATAGAGGCCGCGCGGATACTTGAGCCGGCCGACCTGCACGCCGAACTCGGGGCGGAAGTTGTAGTCGACGATCGCCCAGTCGAGAATGGGCTTGTCGTCGCCGTATTTGCCGAGCGTCTGGCCGAAGACCTGACCGGCGACCCGCAGGTGCGTGCCGAACGTGGTCGAGGCGTTGAGCGCGTATTCGCGGAAGTCGAATGTGCCGTCCTTGGTGTCGACGGGGTAGTTGTTGTTCGAGCTTTTCAGGTAGCCCTGGCTGGCGAAGCCACCGATCTGGATGTTTTTCCAGGTGACGGCGGCGGAGGCGGAATGCGCCCCGAAGACGATCGCGAGGACGAAGAGGAGCAACCATTGAATCAGTCGCTGCGGACGATGAACTGGGACGTAGTTTGGTTTCATGTGAACTAGGGTGAGCGGTGGGAACCGCGTTCTTTTTGACGGGTGGCTTTACAGTGGACCTTGCCCGGCTGGGTCCGGCGGTTCCCTCCGTGGAGGGAACACAAAGATCTTTGAATCGTTTCTCGATGGGCGGGAGGCTTTCGTCCGCGGCTAACAAAAGCTTTGCCCGAAGCCCAAAGCGTCTGTGCCGTCGATTCCCGCGTGGTTGGGAAAGTCGCGGTTCGCGTCTTTCTCTTTTTCCCGCGTGGTTCGCGGGC
>JANOIK010001009.1:0-1986 GCA_031407585.1 Planctomycetota bacterium
CTTTTGAACGAGGCGATCGTGACTGCGCCGCGACTGGTCGCAGAAGCGACCCCGCCGAGGAAAACCCCAAAAGCTTATTAATCGCCCCATGGTAGAGCCAGGCGGTGATGGCGGCGCAGACGGCGATGGCGGCGATGCTTGCGACGAGGTCGGTTGTGCCGCGGGCGCCTTCGTGCTCGCCGCGTTTGGCGATGACTTGGATGACGACGCCGAGGGTCCAGAGGGCGGCGAGACAGGCGAGGGCGAAGCGGAGGATTTTCATGGCGTTGGTGTCGGAGAGGGGATCTCTCGCAAAGGCGCTACGGCGCAAAGGAAGACGCAAAGGGGGAGGAGAGAATGAACTACGGAGTACTGAGTACCGGATAGGGAAAGGTAATTGCGTAGCGAGAACCCAACGCCTCCCCCCTCCCCAGCCCTCCCCGCCGAGAGGAAAGGGCCGAAAGAATTCATGTCGGCCGTGTTGGCGACGCCTAGTCGGCTGGGTGGCCGGGGCGGCGTTCGGAGACGTGCCACAATACTCCACAAGGATCATAAACGTAAGCGACCCGCAGGCCCCAGGGTTGCATTTTTGGGGGCTTGGGCGGCTGGACTTTGAAGTTCTTAGCCAGGTCGAGCGCGACAAGATGCTCCCACCACCCGTCCAAGTCATCGACCATGAGCTGCATCATCGTGTTCTCGGCCCAGGTCTTGTCGTAGCCGCGCTGGAGGATGAACGAGGTGCCGCCGACTTGAAAAATCGCCACTTCGCCGTCGAGGAGTTTTTTGAAGCCGAGCGCTTCGTAGAACGCTCGGCTTTGGTCGAAGGCCTTGGTGGGAAGGAAGGGGCGGGCGACTTCGTTGGTGATGGTGATCATCGTGTCACTTTAGCTGTCAGCCGCGGGGAGCTCACGCAAAGGCGCTAAGGCGCAAAGGGGGACGCGAAGAAGAGGAAGCATCCCGGGCAGGTCCGAAAAGGTTGTCGCCTTCCGCTAGCCTCATCAAGCCGGTTGGGCGTCGGTACGCGCACGCTGCTTGAGTTTACGCAAGTCGCTGAGACCTCCTAAGAACGGCACCGCCATTATGAATAGCGAAGTGAGAGAGACATTCCACCCAGAGCTCCCGAACGCGCGCATTGCATAGCTGAGGCAAAAATACGGCAGCGAGCACAGAAGGTAACGCTGTGCCATGCGGGCCAGGAGATCGCGAGTGTCATGCAACGGGATAAAAGTCGTGAAGTTCACCCAGGACGACATCGGATTTCTCCCTGAGATCGAGTCTTGCGAGTTGCGTGTGATCGAGCGAATCGCAGAATGATCGTTTAATCACTCGAGCGGGACTGTGGCAAATTCGAAAGAGACAAAAGGTCCTGGCGCAGTTTTCCCGATTTCAGGAAGAATGGCCGTTGGACGCGTGGACGTCGACTTCGGTCATGAGCAGCAAATCGAGCAAGCTGTAGCTGTCGTCGTCTTGGAAGGCGACGATCGTCCGACCCGACGGTGATTGCGCCACAAAGTCGGGATGCGGAACCTCGAACGACCGGCCATCGGCCATGCGGATGGTGAACGGTCTAAATGGCTGCAGATGCAACGTCGATCGAAACTGCTCGGTGGTCATGCATGAATTGTAACTTCTTCCGGTGGGATTGCCAAATTTCGCGGATTGCGCGCCTTGTCAGTGCAGCCGAGGGGGAGCTCACGCAAAGGCGCTAAGTCGCAAAGGGGGATGCGAGGCCGGATGAAGGTCGAACATCGGGCGTGGTGGTCAATCTTGCTCAGTACTCAGTATTGAGTAACCGTTGGCGATGGGCGGCGTGTACCCGCTGCTTCCCCTCTCCCCAGCCCTCTCCACCGAGGAGAGGGAGCCGGAAGATTCTTTGATTCAGGCCGCCGCAATGTGGGCTCGGGGGTAGTCGCGGAGGAGTTGCTTATAGGCGGGGGTTTGGACGAGGAGATTTTTTAGGCGGCGCTGTCGCAGGCGCGCGAGGCGCGGCGTTTCGCGGCTGTTGAT
>JANOIK010001011.1:0-6926 GCA_031407585.1 Planctomycetota bacterium
CACTTTCCACGCCGTCACCGATTTCACACCGCACGCCATGTCCACCACCGATTCGTTTCCGCTGCCGTCTGGGTTCTCGGCTCGCAATAGCGCCACCGTGATGGCGAACCCGCGCGAGGCGGTTGTCGCCACGCCGCCGCCAGTCGCGCCGCATCCGCCGGTGGGCCGTCCGGCGAAGCCGCAGAAGTTTGTGCCGGTCGAGCCGCGCACGCTTGTGGAGGCCGGGCTGACCGACGGCGACGTCGAGCGGCTCGTGATGAAGTACCTGCTGTTTCGCGGGACGTCGCCGGGGCGCGGCGTTGCGGATCACCTGAAGTTGCCGCGGCCGATGGTGGTCGAGGCGCTCGAGCGGCTGCGGGCCGAGTTGCTCGTGGCGATCAAGGGGTCCGCGGGGCTCGAGGATTATGCATTCCACCTGACTGAAGCGGGCATGGACCGTGCGAGCCGGCTGGCGAAGCAGAACAGCTACGCCGGCGTGGCGCCGGTGCGGTTCGAAGATTACATGAAGGCGGTCCACGAGCAGTCGCTCACGCGGAGCAAGCTTTCGCTGGAGAAGCTGAAGGCGACGTTCCGCGATTTCCGGCTGAGTCCCACGCTGATGAGCCAACTGGGCCAGGCGCTGAACGACGGCCGGGGACTGTTTCTATACGGCCCGCCGGGGAACGGCAAGACGAGCATTTCGGAGCTCGCGGTCGAGGCGTTTGGAGAGACGGTGTGGATTCCGTACACGATCAATATCGACGGGGAGCTGGTGCGGCTGTTCGATCCGCGCAGCCACCGGCCGGTCGAAGGCCCGGCGCAGGATGCCGTGCCGCACGACAAGCGCTGGGTGCTGATTCATCGGCCGACAATCGTCGTGGGCGGCGAGCTATCGATGGGGCAGCTCGATCTGCAGACGAACGCGGCGACCGGCATCTGCGAGGCGCCCGTGCAACTGCGGGCGAACTGCGGGGCTCTGGTCGTCGACGACTTCGGGCGGCAGCGGATGCCGACGTCCGAGATTCTCAATCGGCTCATCGTGCCGATGGAGAAGCAGCGCGACTACCTCAACCTGCCGAGCGGGCGGCAGGTGTCGGCGCCGTTTGATTTGCTGCTGGTGTTCTCGACGAACCTCGAGCCGTCGGCACTGGTGGACGAAGCGTTTCTGCGGCGGATTCCGTACAAGATCGAGGTGCACGGGCCCGAGGAGCGGGAGTTCGTCGACCTGTTCACCGAGCTGGCCAACAAGGCCGGCTGCACGTGCGACGGCGAGGCGATCGTGCGGCTGATCGAGCACCACTACCGGGCCGTGCATCGGCCGCTGCGGTACTGCCACCCGCGCGATCTCATTCGGCAGGTGAAGAACTTCTGCGAGTTTCACGGCCGGCCGCTGTCGGTGACGCGGGAGACGCTTGAGGTGGCGGTGACGAATTATTTCGCGGGACTTTAAAGGTCGTCGGATCCATCCATTCTGCCTTCAACACGCGTGTATTCGTCCGCCAACAGCCACAGCTTGGCTTCATCATAGCTGGCTGCCTTGAACGCCACCCTGCGTTCTTGAGGATCGAAGACCTCAAACTTGCCCTCGTGTCTGGGGATCAAAACCAGCACGTAGGGAAGGTCCAAGCCATCGTCGGCCCAAACCTCGTACCAACCTGTCATCACGGCGGCCCTTGGACTGTGATCGCTACGCCCGGTCGGAAAAGCTCTTCGCCTGCTTTACGACATCGACGCCAACACGCTGGCTCCAGGCAGTGAGCAAGCGTTGGTAGGTTGCACCGGGAACTCCGTCGCCGATATTCAGCTCGTCGACCTTCACCACTGGCAAGAGGCAAACCGAGGTGCTAGTGAGGTAGACCTCATCGGCGGCGAGCAGCTCGGCCGGCGTGATGTCAGCCTCGCGGCGTTCGATGCCTAGTTCGCGGGCCAGCTCGAACAGGAACTCCTGGCTGATGCCGGGGAGCACGCCTTCTCGGCGGGGGATGACGAGGCCGCGGCCCTCGAACCAGCATACGACGTTGGCGGTTGACGCTTCGCCGACGAAGCCCTGCTGGTCGAGCAGCAGCGCTCGCGAGCAAGGGTACCGGCGGGCGGCTTCCCGGTCGGCGAGATAGTAGTGCATTCGGCTGCGGCACTTCAGCTCCGCGGGCCAGCAGTTCGCCGGGACCTGCCGCACATCGGTGAGGCAAACGTGCACGCCGGTGTCGTAGTGCGCAGCGAAGCGGTGGAAGTCGAGCGGGAAGCCGTGCACGCCCACGGTCGGGCTAGCCGCGTCGGCCGTGCGGCCGGGGGTGACGAAGGCGCCGATGGCCCAGTCGTCGCCGGGAGTGACGCGCGCCGCGTTTCGCGGCATGAAGTCGTTGATCGCGCCTCGCACCTGCTCGGCGATGCGGGCGGCGTCCCAGCCGACGATCTCCAGCGAGCGCCGCAGCCGCTGCACGTGGGCGTCGACCTCGAACGGCGCGCCGCCGAAGGTGCGCAGGCGCTCGACGATGATGACGCCAAGTTGCAGGCCCACATCGTCCAGCGGCACGCTCAGCGCGGCCGCGTCGATCCAGGCGCCGTTGAAATAGGCGAGACCAGCGTTCATTGCCGCAGTATGGCTGGAATGTTGGTCAGTCGGCAACTGACGCGCGGCGCTACGGCCGTCGCCGACGCGCGATGGGCATGGCACAGAATGCGAGGCCCAGCAAGGTGGCGGCGCCTGGTTCGGGGACGACGCCCGAGGCGGCCATGGCCTGCGACATGCCGAGGTTGCGCTGCCAAATGAGCAAGTCGTCGCCATCGGTGTCGCGGTCGCCGTCGGCGTCGCCGGCCGCGTCCACGCCAAAGGCGGCCCGCCAAATCGCAAGATCGGCGGCGTCCACTTGAGAGTCAAAATTGAAATTGCCCGGAATGTTTGGGGCCGGCGTGAGCAAGAACAGTTGCATCGTTTGGAAACCAATGGTCGTCGAGAACGAGTTCCCCAGCGACGACAGCGCCGTCTGCGACAGGGCCGTGTCGCCGTTGGTCTGCCAGCGGACGCCGTCGGCCAGCAGGGGCGCCCCGTTGATCGAGATGTTGACCGTCCGCGAGCCGGAGGTATTCATGTTGAGCACCATCACGCCAACGGTTCCGTCATCCTGCACCGCAGCGTGAATTCGCACGTCGCTCTCGGTGGTGGTCGTCGGGACAAGCGCGTCTCCCACGCCGGCCAACTTGTTGACCGATTGCACGCCCCAGTACGCGAAGTTGGGAGCGTTATTGTCGGAGAGAAAGCTGCCGCCCGCGTGGAGCTCGAGCCAATCGACGTTCGAGACGCCGTTCTCGAAAAAGGTGACGTACTCGTCCGCGGCGAATAACCCGTCGACGGCCTCAGTCACTGTGCCGCCGCCCGAGAGGCCGCCATCAGTTTCGGTCACGAAGATTTCCAGCGCCTGCCCATTGGCGTCGTCGCGCCAAGCCGAGATCGAATCGCGCAGCCCCGCGTTACTACCCGTGTCCTGGCCCGCGGTCGTGCCATGGATCATCCGTGGGATCGTGGTGCGCGGATGGTTGAGAATCTGCGAGGCGTTGCCGCCGGGGTACCAGTGGACGATCACGAACTCCGCGCTCTCCGCCACGGTGCGGCCCATGCCGTCGACTTGCGAGAGCACCTCGTCGTTCCAGTAGTTTTCTCCGGCGTTCTTAACGCCATTGTCGTTGAGGTCGGCATACGACCACGAGTAGTCGTCCGGCGGCGTCGCCAGCACGGCGCCAATTTTGATGGACGGGTCCACCGCCCGCATCGCCTCGGCGAATGCGTGAATCTCATGTCCATACGCGGCCGGAGAAAGGGCCGGATTGTCGTCGCGCGCGGCGCCGTTGTAAGGAGCCGCGTAGTTCAGGGCGTAGCCGCGATTGGCATTGGGATCGCTGGGGTTGTAACTGGGACCGCCATAGTAACCCGTGCCAAAATTCTCGTTGCCGATTTCCCAGTATTTGACGTTCACCGGCGCGTCACGATCGATCGCTAGGAATGAGTTTTGCCCGTCGTAAACTCCACCCGCGGTCCCCCAGGTCACAAACTCGGCGGGCGTTGAGGCCCGCAGCTTCGCCCAGTAGCCGGCCGTTTTCCAATTGTTTCCCTCCGCGTCGACGCCAAGCGTGATGTCGTTGGGCGTGCCGTAAATCGCCGGGTCGGCATTCGCGTACGCGACCCACGCGGCCGCTTCCTGGGGCTGACCGTTGTGCGTGGGAACGCCCAACTGGTTGGGCGCCACGAACTTCATCGCACTGGCCGTGTTGACGGTGATGATTGTCTTGGAGCTGGTGGCGTCCAGCACCTTCACGAAATTCCCGAAGTCGGTGCGCGGGCCCATGTAGCCGTAGTTGGTTGGCAGGCCCCACCACGGCGAGAGCCCAAAGCCGGTCGTCCCGCCATTGCGAGACAGCGAAAAATGGAACACGTCGGCGTAGCCGCCGCCCGGGTAGCGCAGCACGTCGACGCCGGCTTCGGTCAGCCGCGTGTTGAGGGCCGCGACCTGGGTGTCGTTCGAGAAGCTGTTGTCGTACACGGACGAGTGCACGCCGTAGCCGTACTCCGGCACAACGGCGAGCGTGCCGTTGACGTTCAGCGTGGCGGTCACGGTTTGCGCCCGGCCGACCGCGCCGCCGCAGACGGCCGCAAGTACGGCCGTTGGCAATGCGAGCGCGGCCCAGCGGCGCCCGATCATCGAAAAAAGCATGTGCCCGCCCTGTTCCGAGGTTCCGACCCGATGAAAAGCGTGCTCTCAGTATCGCAGATGACCGTCAATTAGGCCAGTAAAGTGTGATGCACCCGAGCTTTGCCCTCGGGGCCGATCAGCCGCTGGTCGAGGCCCATATACGGGTAGGAAAATTCCTGGGCGTCGAGGCCGAGCGTGTGCAGCACCGTGGCCTGGAGGTCGCGGACGGTCATCGCGTCGCTGGTCACAAAATACCCAAAATCGTCCGTTTCGCCGTAGACCAAGCCCGGCTTCATGCCGCCGCCGGCCAGCAGCATGGTGAACGCGTGCGGGTGATGGTCGCGGCCGAGGAATGTCGAGCCGTTGCGGGCCTCCATCATCGAGGTGCGGCCAAACTCGCCGCCCCAGATCACCAGCGTGTCGTCCAGCAGGCCGCGCTGCTTCAGGTCGGCGATGAGCGCGGCGACCGGGCGGTCGATCTCGCGGCACTTCAGCGGCAGTTGGTGCACGAGGTCGTCGTTCACGCCGACGCCGTGGCCGTCCCAGCCCCAGTCGAAGAGCTGCACGAAGCGCACGCCCTGCTCCACCAGCCGACGCGCGAGCAGGCAGTTGTTGGCGAACGACGCCTTGCCGGGCTCGGCGCCGTAGAGCGCGTGCGTGGCGGCCGTCTCGCGCGTGATGTCCATCACCTGCGGCACGGAGGTCTGCATGCGGAACGCGAGTTCGTATTGGTCGATGCGCGCGACCGTGTCCGGCGAGCCAAACTCGGCCGCCTGCATGCGGTTGAGGTCGGCCAGCGCGTCGAGGCTCGCCCGCCGGGCGTCGCGGCTCATTCCCGGCGGATTGGCGGTGTAAAGAATCGGATCGCCCGAGGTGCGGCATTGCGTTCCCTGGAACACGCCGGGCAGGTACGCGCTGCCCCACACGCTCTTGCCCGCATCGGGATTCTTGCCGCCGGACACAAGCACGACGAACCCGGGCAGGTCCTGGTTGAGCGTGCCGAGGCCGTACGTGACCCAGGCGCCGAGGGACGCGTGCCCCAGCACCTGGTTGCCGGTGTGCATGAAGAGCTGGGCGGGGGCGTGGTTGAACTGCTCGGTCGTGAGAGAGCGGACCATCGTCAGGTCGTCGGCCATCCCGGCGAGATGCGGCAGGAGGTTCGAGTACCAGGCGCCGTTCTGGCCGTGCTGGGCGAACTGGTGCATCGTGCCGAGCAGCTTCGGGTGGCCCTTGATGAATGCGAAGCGCTGGCCTTTGAAAAAGTCCTCGGGGCACGGCTGGCCGTTGCGTTTGGAGAGCTCGGGCTTGTAGTCGAACAGGTCCAGTTGCGAGGGGGCGCCGGCCATGTGGAGGAAGATTACGTGCTTGGCGCGGGCGAAGGCTGTTGAGGCCCGCCCGGCGGTGGCGGGGCCGACGGGCGTGGCGCTCATCGACGGCGTTGCGGCGCGGGCGCCTTCGCCCAGCAGCGAGGCGAGTGCCATGCCGCCGAGGCCGACGGGGCACTGCCGCAGCAGGAAGTGCCGGCGGGTGCTGGCTCGTAGGTTTTCGACGTGGGGGTTCATAAGAAAGATGGGAGGGGAAACCGCGGATTACACGGATTTCGCGGATAAGAGGAAGTCGTTTGCGGATACTCGACCGCTGTTATTTTTCTCATCTTCATCCGTGTAATCCGTGTAATCCGCGGTGAATGCGATGCGTCATGATTGGCGCCGTGCCACCCTTTACTCCTAGTTGCAAAGCGTTTCGTCCAAGTTCAAGAGCACGTTGCCTACGACAGTCCACGCGGCGAGTTCGTCGATGGGCATTCCTTCAGGCGCTGGTCCCAGCGGGTCGGTCGCCATCGCTTTTGCGGCGTCGGCGTCGTTTGCGAAGCGCTCGCGTTGGTCGTCGAACAATTCACGGAGCCGGGCGGTTTCTTCGTCGATCGGCGCTCGGCTCAGTATGCGGCGGAATCCGTAGTCGATTCGTGCCGCGCAGTCGTCGTTTTCCAACGCCATGACTCGCCGCGCGAGGGCTTGCGCCGCTGCGATCGCGACCGGATCGTTCAGGAGCGCCAATGCCGCGACCGGTGTGTTGGTCGTTACGCGGCGGATGGTACACGTCTCTCGACTGGTCGCGTCGAGGGCCATCGCGGCGGGATAGGGGCTCGTCCGCTTCCAGAATGTGTAGAGAGCGCGCCGATGCCGATCCTCGTCGCGGCTCGTCTCCCACTTGTCTTCGTTGTAGACCGACTGCCACACGCCGTCGGGTTGCGGCGGCACC
>JANOIK010001037.1:0-2715 GCA_031407585.1 Planctomycetota bacterium
ACGAGTACGAGCAGCTCGCCTCGACCGTCAAGGAAAAACAGTCCCGCGGCGAAATGGTCGGCGAGGACCTCTACCAGTCCCTCTTCGACCTCGACAAGAGCCGCAAAGCGCTCAACAAACAACTCGAAGAATTCGAAACCCGCCAAGCCGCGCACCCTCCAACCGGCGAGCCCGCTTCAGCGGGCGGGCGGAAGCGCCTCCTCCGCCAAGAAGTCGGCCCCGACGAAATCGCCGAAGTCGTCGCCGCCTGGACCGGCATCCCCGTGAGCCGCATGCTCGAAGGCGAGCGCGCCAAGCTGCTCGTGCTCGAAGAGCGTCTTCACCAGCGCGTCGTTGGCCAGGACGAAGCCGTCGAAGCCGTTGCCAACGCCGTGCGCCGCAGCCGCAGCGGCCTGCAGGACCCCAACCGCCCCATTGGCTCGTTCCTGTTCTGCGGTCCCACGGGCGTCGGCAAAACCGAGCTCTGCAAGGCGCTCGCCGAGACGCTGTTCGACAGCGAACAGGCGATGGTGCGCATCGACATGAGCGAGTTCATGGAGAAGCACACTGTGAGCCGCCTCATCGGGGCGCCCCCGGGCTACGTGGGCTACGAGGAAGGCGGCAAGTTGACCGAGGCGGTGCGCCGCCGGCCGTACAGCGTCGTGTTGCTCGACGAAATCGAAAAAGCCCACCGCGACGTGTTCAACATCCTGCTGCAGGTGCTGGACGACGGCCGGCTGACCGACAACCACGGCCACACGGTCGACTTCACGAACACGATCGTCGTAATGACCTCGAACATCGGCAGCCAGCTCATCCAGCAAATCGCCCAGGAAGGCGGCTCGCAGGAGGAGCTGCGCGAGGCGCTCGACGAGTCGCTCAAAACGCGCTTCCTGCCGGAGTTCCTCAACCGCATCGACGAGACGATCGTATTTCACCCGCTCGACCGTAGGCAGGTGGCGAAGATCGTCGACCTGCAGCTCGCCCGGCTCGAGCAACAGCTCGAACGCCGCGGCCTGCACCTCACGGTGTCCGAATCGGCCCGCAACCGCATCGCCGCCCTCGGCTACGACCCCGCCTTCGGCGCGCGTCCGGTGAAGCGCGTCATCCAGCAGCAGATCCAAAACCCGCTGGCCACGGAGCTGCTCCGTGGCGAGTACCCCGAAGGCTCGACCATCGAGGTCGACGTCGAGGGCGAACAGTTCGTGTTTGCCAAGACCGACGCGCCCGCAGCCCTCTCAGCGTCGCGGTAGTCATTCCCGATTCTTCCGGCTCCCTCCCCTCGGCGGGGAGGGCTGGGGAGGGGGGACGCGGAGGAGAGCGGCCTACCCACTCATCGCGCGAGCGTCAGAATGTCCAGCCGACGTCGAAGCCGAAGCCGGTGAACGCGTAATCGTGGCGGGGTGCGCCCAATGTTCCGCCCCGCCAGTCTTGAATTTCCACGGTGACGCGTGAGAAGGCGTGACCGTACGAAGCTTCCAAACCCGCGAAAACTTCTGGCACGAGATATCGCTCGTTGTAGTCTCGGTAGTAGTCAGTGGCGTTATACGGAACGAGCGGGCCGCTCCATGCGCCCTTGAGCATCGACAGCCGCCCGCCGCACACAGCATTAGCGCTCCAATTGTTCCCAGCGATAAGACTTCTCCGCCCTTCACTGGCCAAAGTCACGCCGCCAAAGTCGCCCTGCTCGTGAAATGGCGCTCCATTGACAATGGCCTCGTCGGCCTCGATTGCGGCTAATCGCGCGCCGGCCGCGACCAGGAAATCCCAGCCAGTGTCGCGAACATGCATCGTGGCTTCCAAGTCGACGACATCGAATTGGAGCCGCATATCCCGATCTGAAATGAAAGGCCCCGTTAATGTCGTAGCCCGGTCAAACGACCACCATCTGACACGCGCGCCCAGCCCATCGTCATATCCCGCTATCAAGCGGGGCGCGAATAAAACAAGTCCCGGATCGTCTCGCGCCGGAGGTCGTTCCCAATTAAATGGTCCGACTGCGATGGGAGAATCAAACCACAAGAACTGCGCATCGACAAAAAAGCCCGGCTGAGACGGGTTTTGAGCCTGCGCCGCCGAAGCGGCAAGTATTGCCAACGCTAGCAGTGCGATTCTCGCCATAGGCGTTGAATCGGAGGCCGCCGAGTCGTTTATCCGGAAAAACCCTTACGGCCGGTAAATCTTAACACTGCATCAATTCTCAGCCGGCGGCTTCCGCAGCGACTCTTTCAGACTAATAAAGTCCGAAAGCAGAAAGATCACCGTCACAAACGCCAATGTGATCTCCGTGAGCGTCAGCACCTTCGCGGGAATCGTCTGGGGCGTGATGTCCCCGTAGCCGAAGAACATGAAGTTCAGCGCGCTGTAGTAGAAGAACTCGAACAGCAGCGATCCGCCGGCGAGCGCCGGGTTGATCACGGCAAAGCTGTCCTTGTTCAGCAGGTACAGCAGATGGTAGTCGAGCCCGAACGATGTGATGATTTGCCACACGTTCATCAGCATCAGCAGCAGGAACTTGTGGTAGGGCCAGTTTTGTTTGCTGGCCGTGCGGAGCTGCCAGATATTCTCGTTGCCGAAGAACACGGTCTTCGCGACCGACGTCGCAAGCACGACGGCGACGAGGGCGCCCGGCGGCAGCCACTCGCGCACGATCATCTCGTAGGCGGCGCCCCAGATCGCGAAGATCAGTGCGAACTCCAGCAGGTTGCGCCCAACGGCCTTCGAGACAGAAAGACC
>JANOIK010001044.1:0-4550 GCA_031407585.1 Planctomycetota bacterium
TGTTGCCAATCGACTTGCGTGAGCTGCACGGCGGTGCGGATGCC
Source organism: Planctomycetota bacterium (assembly GCA_031407585.1). Classification (GTDB taxonomy): domain Bacteria; phylum Planctomycetota; class Planctomycetia; order Pirellulales; family Lacipirellulaceae; genus Lacipirellula. Next base: position 45 of record JANOIK010001044.1, read on the forward strand.
GGCCACGGCGCGGTTGAGGGCCGTCGCCATCTGTCCCACTTCGTCCTGCGAGTAGACCTCCACCGAGCGAGTCAGATCGCCGTCGGCAACGCCCGCCAGAGCCAAAGTCGTTTGTCTGAGCGGCGTCACGATCCCATTGGCCAGACGAAAAGCGGCGGCGGCAATCACGACCGCCGCCGCGACTGCGATCAGCAACATGAAGTTCCGCAAGGAGTTCACCTCAGCGTACGCGTCGGCGAAGTCTTGTCTGACCAAGGCGCCCCACCCGTGTCCCCGATAGGGGCCAAAACCCGCGCTTGCGGCGTAACCGTTGATCTGGGCCACGCGCCGTCGCAGGTGCACCTCGGTCGTGAATCCAGACTTGCCCGCCGCGGCCAAACGCGCCGCTTGCAGACCGCGCTCGGCAAGATTAAACGTCAGCACGGACTTGGCGTCATTGTCGTCTAAAATCAGTCCCGTCCGGGAAATGATTTGGGTTTCGGTGGTCTCCCCTAATTTGGCCAACGATTCGCGCTCGGCCTTCAAGATTGGCGCGACCACGCGATCCCATGAGGCGCGGTTCGACCAAACGCCGACCACCTGTCCTTGCTCGTCAAAGATCGGCGCGGAGAAATTGAGCGCCACGCCGCGATGGCCATAGACCTCGGCGACCCACGCGTCCTCGGCGGCGTCGCCCGTGTATGTTTCCCCACGTCGTACTCTTCCGCTGATGGCCTCGTCGAACCAGGGCTCGGCGCTCACGCTGGCGCCAAGAAATCGCCGCGTATCGATCGGTTTGCCGTCGTGGGCCACTGTATTGATCGCGATGACCTTGCCTTCTCGGTCGGCGATCACCATCAAATCGTAAAAGCCGTTCGCCTGAGTGTAGAAGTTCGCGGCGGCGGCGATCTGCTCCTCCGTGCCGCGCGCCATCGGATTAAACGCAAACGCCTGCGCGTCGCCGTACCGCTCGAACAGATTCCGGTCGACCTTGTCGAGGACCGTGCGAGACTTTTCCTGGAGCAAACTCGCGGTGCGGTTGATCAACGCGTCGCGCCCGCGCACGTAAGCGAGAAATCCGACAATCCCCAGGGGCACGAGGCCAAGCAACAAGAAGCTGGCCGCCAGCTTCGCTTTCAGACTTCTGCGAAAGATTGATATCACGCGAACCATATGTCTCGTTCTCTAATTGGCCTTTGATTGAGTCTGTCAATTTGCGGCGGTCGTCACGCCGGATGGAGGAGCGAAGTGGCGGCACAATCAGGCGACGACGCAGATTGCAGGTTCGCCGCCTGTTCGGCATCGAGCGCCAATAACAGGCGGTCGTCCAGTTTGTAGGCGCCGCGAATCAGCGTGCGCATCGCCGCGCCAAGCGTGTTCGGCGGCCGTTCGAACGCGTTGTCTTGCACATTCTGCACGTCGCCAATCTCGTCGACGAGCAGGCTGACGACGCCCTCATCCGTGCGGACGATGACGTTCATCGGCAGCTTGTCGGCGGGCCGCTCGGTCAACCGCAGCCGCCGGCGCAGGTCAATCGCGGTGACGATTTGTCCGCGGAGGTTGATCAACCCGCTGACGACGCTCGAGGCCAGCGGCACGCGCGTCATGGCTTGGCAGCGGATGACTTCCTGGACCTTCTGCACTTCGATGCCGCAGAACAGTCCGTCGAGATAGAATGTGCAATATTGGCGGTCGGTCGTCATGCCAGCGTCCTTTCTGCGGTGGCCGCGGCGTAAAACGTCGGATCGGCGCGGCGGATGATGGCCGGCAGATCGAGCAGGTCCGTCACCCGCCCCTGGACCACGGCGGACGCGAGCAAATCGCCGCTCTGCGCCGGCCGCGTCACTTCAAGGGGCGTCTCGACGACGTCGACGATGCGATCGACCACCAAGCCGACGCTTCGCCCCTCGTCGCTGAAGACGACGACGTGAAGCGGCGACGCCGAATTTTCGTGGGTCGCCGCGCCCAGCATTTCGCCGAGCCTCACCAGCGGCAGAATTTGCCCGCCGTACTGCACCGCCTCGCGCCCGTTAGCCTTTTCGACGCAGCTTCGCGGGAACTCCTCCAGGCGCGCCACCATCGTCATCGGCAAGGCCAGTCGACGGTCGCCCAGCTCCAACAGGAGCAGCGCCTGACGGTTGGCGGATGGCTCGTCCGCGCCCGCAATGCTCTCCGTCAGCGTGCGGTCGCGCAACTCGGAGATAACGTGGGCCCGTTGGGCGACGCCCAGCACGTCGAGGATGAGTGCGACCTGACCGTCGCCCATGATCGTCGCCCCGGCAAAGACTGAGATCCCCTTGAGCTGCGGACTCAGCGGCTTGACGACGATTTCTTCCGTGTCGTTGATCGAGTCCACGACCAGGCCAAATTCACGGTCGTCCGCGCGCAGCACGACGATGTTGAGCGCCTCAGCGTTGCCAGAGCTTAGCGCGGAGCCCGCCGCGGAGCCGTCGTCAACGCCCAGTTCTCGGCCAAGATCGACGATCGGGAGCAGGCGCCCGCGCAGGCGATAGACCGGCGCATCGTGCAATCGCTCGATCCCTTGCCGCGCTAGTGCGCCGTCCAGCCGCACAAGCTCCAACAGGCTCACTTGCGGAATGGCGTAGCGATCTCCGGCGCAGGTGACGATCAGCGCGGGAATAATGGCCAGCGTCAACGGTATCTTCAGCTTGACGGTCGTGCCTTGGCCAGGTTGGCTCGCCACGTCGACCGTTCCGCCGATGCGTTCGATATTTGTTTTGACGACGTCCATGCCCACGCCGCGGCCGGAAATATTCGTCACCTTGCTGGCCGTAGAGAATCCGGGCGCGAAGATGAGCTGTGCCGCCTCGCGGTCGCCCATGCGCAGCGCCTGGTCTTTGGTGATGATATTCCGCTCGACGGCGATTTGGCGAATGCGATCGAGGTTGAGCCCCGCGCCGTCGTCGGCGATCTCGATGTTGACCTGGCCCCCTTCGTGGAACGCCCGCAATCGCAGGCAGCCTTCCGCCGGCTTTCCCATCGCGACGCGCGACTCCGGAGCCTCGATGCCGTGGTCGACCGCATTGCGGATCAGATGCGTGAGCGGATCCTTGATCGCCTCGATGATCGTCTTGTCGAGCTCCGTGTCCTTCCCTTCCATCTGGATCCGCACGAGCTTGCCGCACGGCACGGCCACGTCGCGGACCGCGCGGGGAAACTTGCTCCAAATGTTGCCGATCGGCTGCATACGGGTCTTCATGACCCCTTCCTGGAGCTCGGTCGTGATCAGGTTCAGACGCTGCGAGGCGCTCGCGAGGACCGAGTCGTTCAGGCGGCTCGTGAACTGAAGAATCTGATTGCGGGCCAGGACGAGCTCGCCGACGCGCGTCATCAACCTGTCGAGCAGCCCCACGTCGACGCGGATCGTGCTGTCGGAGACGCCGCCTTGGCCGGTTTCGGCGTCGCCTGGCTCGTGCGCGTCACGCGAAGAATTTGCATGCAGTCCGGCTTCAGTCACAATCGACGGCGTGGCCGAAGACGCGGAAGTTGTGGGCAAGAGATCGACGCAGGGCGGCGCGTCGATCGCGACGGAGCAATGCACCGTCGACGTCAATTCGGCAGCCTCGTCGTCGAGGCCGACCTCTTGGAGCTGGATGAGGGTCTTGACCAACTCGGCGTAGTCGGCCTCGCCTTCGAGGCCGATCGATTCAATGTTGCCCAGAATCTCGCGAATGGCGTCGACAAGGTCCAACAGCCCGGTCGTGATTTCCGGGCGGAGCCTGAGTCTACGGTCGCGGAGCTTGCCGAGCAGACTTTCGCCGGCGTGGGCGACGGACTCCAGCTTGGCGAATCCCAAGAAGCCGCACGTCCCCTTGATCGTGTGAATCGTGCGAAAGATTCGGCCGAGCGTTGGTTCCGAGTGAGGGTTCTGCTCGAGCGTCACGAGATCACGGTCCAGCTCGTCGAGGTTCTCATAACTCTCGATGAGATACTCCCGGACGATTTCTGGACTATTGTTCACACTCTGTCTCCCACCCGCCTCGCGAGCTTCTCAGGGGCGAGATGGCTGCGCAAGGGGGCAGGAAACCCTAGCTTACGAATCGTTGCGTTCCGATCGAAGGGATGATTCCGACATTGCCGGGGGCGAGGCCCATGTCTGGGACTTCGCCGGAGCGGCGATGCACAGAATTGGCTGGGGCCGCTTCGCCGTCGGCAAAAACGCCACACCGCTAAAGGTGAGGACGAAATGGGACAACATTGGCCACGCGTCACCACGCAGCTACGATGCATTTGCAACGTTGCTTTTTATTCATCCGCTCTTGAGAGAAGGCCTTGCGACGCCATTGCACCGCAACTGAAACGTAAGAGCAACGTAGCGAGCCGCGACTCAAACTCCAGTGCCCGCAAGGGCGTGGGGGTTCAAGTCCCTCCTCCGGTAGTTGTCGCTTAACAACTCATCGCATCGACCGTCGCGGCGTCCCGGACGGGGCCCTTTTTCCAATGCCGCGACGGGATTTGAACTGGGGCAACTTTGTGGTGTGCGCTGCGTTGATGCGATTGCCTCTC
>JANOIK010001134.1:0-2813 GCA_031407585.1 Planctomycetota bacterium
CAGGTGGATGCGTATCTGGGGCTCATCTTCGAGCTGATCGATCGCGACGAGCGGCTCAAAGGTCGGACGGCGATCATCCTGACGACCGACCACGGCGGCTGGAAGAAGGGGCACGGCGAGAACTTGGTGCCGTGGAACTTCACGATTCCGTTTCTCGTGTGGGGCGTGGATGCGGAGCACGGCGCCGACTTGTACGCGCTGAACGAGCGCGTACGGAGCGATCCGGGGACGACGCGCGCGGAAATGACCGCGGAAGGCCGGGGGCCGATTCGCAATGGGGACGGGGCGAACCTGGCGCTGCGACTGCTGGGGTTGGGGCCGGTGCCGGATTCGAGCATTAACCCGCGGCAGGAGTTGGTGATTGCGGCGGCGGGGGCGAAGGACACAGTGGGTGACGAATCGGCCGAGGGCGAGTCGAGAGAGGCGGAACCGGTGAGCGCGGGCGCGGCGGGGGAGTGATGGACGAATCCAGTGACGAAGTCGTTCGTGACGCCCTGAAATTGCTTGTCGAGCGACAGGCGGTGACCGAGGACTTGCAGGCCAGCCTTGCCGATATGCAAGCGGGTCGCTTGACGTCGCTTGATGACGTGCTGGTCGAGATTCGGCAGCGGCATGGTTGGACGGGGGCGTCGGACGACGCCGCCGCAGGTCGCACCACGTTGTAACAATTTCCGAGCGTCGCTGAGTTTGCGGCGGCCGGAATCCCTCCCTTCGAGGGAGGGGGATTTTAATCCGAGTTTCGGAGAAACTCGGTTACGGGTTGGCGACTTCATCGCCCGCGCGGGTGGTGAGGGCGACGTACACGGCCGGGGCCACCTCGTCTCGCAGGAACTGGATCGAGCCGTCGCCCAGTAGGTGGTAGGCGCCGCCGGGGTGCATGCTCGACGGGCCGTAGGTGCACGTGATGTCGCCGTCGTCGTAGTACGGGGTGACGTTGAGCGACGCGCGGTCGAGGCTCGAGTGTCCTGCGAAGGCGAGCGCCGTGTTGGCGGCGGTGCGGCCGTCGATCCAGACGCGCATCCGCTCCTCGCGGCTCTCAGCGATGAAGATCGTGTGCGTGAGGCCGTCGGGCACGTCCGCGGGGCGGACGTCTCCCTGGGGAATGATCACGCCGTCGGGCTCGACGCCGGGGCCCCAGATGAGGTCGACCTCGCTGGCGCCGAGAGACACGTAGTTGCCGATGGCGTACTTGCCTGCCGGGTAGTGCGGGTCGTCGGTGAACTCGAGGCCCGTGTAGGTGGGGCAGCGGTAGATCGACACGATCTGCCCCGCGGCGGCCTGGTTGTCCGGGTGCATCGCGGAGAGCTTGTAGTCGATCGCCCGCTCGAGATTCTGCTGCTCGACGTACGGCAAGATGACGCTGCCCCAACTGTGGTTGGGAATGTCGCCGACGGTGTCCCAGTTGTTCAGCTCGTCGGTGTTGCTGGCGGGGTAAACGCCGCGGGCGGTTTGATAGGCGGCGATGGCGAGGCCGATTTGGCGGAGGCTGCTCGAGCACGTGGTGCGACGGGCGGCCTCGCGCGAGCTTTGGATGGCGGGGAGCAGCAGGCCGACGAGCACGCCGATGATGGCGATGACGACGAGGAGCTCGACGAGCGTGAAGGCGATGCGGCGGGGCATGCCTTTATTCTAGCGGTCCGTGCGGATTTACCACGGAGGCACGGAGGAGGAAGCGGTTGGAAAGGAATGCGAAGCGAGCGGGAAGGTGGGTGCACGAAGCACCCACCCTACCAAGAATTACTCCGTGTCCTCCGTGCCTCCGTGGTTAATTTCCTACGGGGCCCACTTCACGGCGGGCCAGAGGAGCGTGCGGCCGTCGCGCGCCGATGTGAGCGCGGTGAGGCCGTCGGGGGAGAACGCCGCGGCGGTCACTTCGTTGTCGTGGCCGGCGAGCGTGAGGATTTCCTTGCCGGTGGTCGCGTCCCACAGCTTCACGAGATTGTCCTGGCTGCCGGTGAGCGCGCGGCGGCCGTCGGGCGAGAGGGCCACCGCCGTGACCGCGGCCGTGTGGCCTTCGAGCGCCACGTGCTTGCCCGTGGCGAGGTCCCACACGATGGCCGTGTTGTCTTCGCTGCCGGTGATGACGAACTTTCCATCCGGCGAGAACGCGGCGTGGTGGACGGCCCAGTCGTGGCCTTCAAGCGCATTGAGCTGCTCGCCCGTGGCGGCGTCCCAGAGGCGGGCGACATGGTCGGCGCCGGCGGTGAGGATCTTGGTTCCGTCCGGCGAGAAGCACGCCTGGTGGAGGGCGCCCTTGGGGGAGCGCAGCACGAGGTCGCGCGGCTCGCCCGTGGCGGCGTTCCACAGGCGGGCCGTGCCGTCGTCGCTGGCGGTGAGCACCGTCTGGCCGTCGGGCGAGAAGCAGGCGCTGTTGATGTAACCGGTGTGCAGAGCCGGGAGCTTCACAAGCACTTTGCCCGTGGCGGCGTCCCAGATTTTGGCGGTTTGGTCCCAACTGCCGGTGACGACGCGCGTGCCGTCGGGGCTCAGGTCGGCCGAGGCGACGACGCCGTGCGGGCTGAAGCGCGCGAGGATTTCGCGGGTGTTGAGGTCGAGCAACTGGGCGTCGTTGCCGCCGATGATGAGCATCGCGGCGGAGGACGGTGCGAAGCGGGCGGCCCAGACGCGGCCCGTGTTGCGGCCGAGGGAGAGGAAGGCGGGGATGGCGGGCGCGGCGTGGGCGGCGTTGGCGGACGCGCTCCGCTCCGCGGACTCCGCGTCGCGGCTAACGGGAGCGACGGCATCGGCTTGCCCCGGGAGCTCTTCGCCGGTGGCGAGGTTCCAGAGGCGGATCGTGCCTTCGGCGGCGCAGG
>JANOIK010001197.1:0-4679 GCA_031407585.1 Planctomycetota bacterium
CCGAATCCGGTCGGTTCGGGCACGGGCGCGGCCGCGGCTTCGCTCGTGAGGAAGCCGTAGCGATTCCGCCAGTTCTGGAGGTCGGTGGCATCGACCGTGCCGTTGCCGTCCGAGTCGCCCTGCGAGTTCAAGGCGCCGGTCGTGAGGCCGAGGTTGCGCTGCCAGATCAAGAGGTCGTCGCCATCGGTGTCGGTATCGGCGTCGAAGCTCGTGTCGAGGACACTGATCTTCTCGGCGTTGTAAGCGGCGAGAATGTCCGCTGCTGTCAGCGCGTGATCGAAAACTCGCAGACCATCAATGAGACCGGCCCACTGCTCGCCCGCTCCGCCGGTGTTCGTGCCAATGTGCGCTTGCAAGTTGGTCGTGTCTGCCGACAGATTTGTCGGGCCCGCAGTTCCCAGATTTGCCAATCCCGCCGATGTTCCTCCCGTATGTTGCACGCCATCTATATAGGCGCTGATGGTCGCATTCACATAGTCAAGAATTCCGACAACAAAATAAGTTTGCCCGGCCGTAAATGCGAAGGGAGTAGCGCCGTTAGTCACGTAATTTGCATTGCTGCCGCCATCGACGCGTCGGCCCAAGACGCGAACCTGGCCACTGGCGGTCAAAAGCTGCAACACGCCTCGCGTGCCAGTCAGGCTCAGTCCATCACCCACGGCGACGATCGATCGGGAGCTGCCGACGAAGCCGTCGGTGCCGCCAGTTCCCGTAATCACGTCGGGTCGAACCCATGCCATGATCGTCATTCCGGGGGCATTGCGAACAAAGTCAGTGTTCAGCGGAAGCGCCACGCGATCGATTTGGGCATTCTCTAGCGCCATGGTGGTAGTGTTGTAATTGAACCGAAGGGCGTTGTTGGAACCAGTATAAATGCCCGGAACATACTCGGGCGTGTTGCCGGTGCTTCCTGTAAGCGTTCCGTGACGCACCAATCCCGAAGTATCATTCGCCGTCGTGCCGGAACCTTCCTCAAACAGATACTGCCCCGTCAACGCGGCCGACGCTGAGCCGCACGTCGCCATCAGGATTGCCAACGCACTCACGCCGCTCAGCCAAGATTTCATGGTCATGGTGTTCATCACTCGTGGAAAGTTAGGGCCGCTTAGGGCCTGAAAGTTGACGACGTTAATGCGATAAGGCGGCGCACAAAACTCGTGCGGCGCTGCAATTGCCCGCTGGGCGAATCGCGCTCGGGAGAGTAGCGCAAGAACTCACGCACGACGAGATCAGTTGGCGGTCCCCCGCAGCCCCCTCGCTGCTGTCAGTATCGCCACTGGGCGCATTTTGACCATAAACCGACCTCGCGACCAGCATTTTTGCAAAAACCGGGCCGCGAATTGCGTTATTCTTGCAGGCGATTTTCCGTAAGGCGTCCTTGGCCGAGCCCAAAGAATGGCCCGCGAAGGAACGCGGATTCGACGGATTCACGCGGATCGGAAACGGCGTGTGTTAGTAGGCCAAGTCACAAATCTTCATCCGCGTTCATCCGTTCAATCCGCGTTCATCCGCGGCCCATTCCCCTCCCCGCCCTCCAGCGGCAACTGCGGACACCCGCGCTGCGCCAAACTCGACACCATTCCGCCGCGCTGGCTATACTGAAATTACGCAAGTTTTCTTCGGAAAACTCCGGGTCGCGATGCGCTTTTCAGGCTAGCGTCTTTTGTTTGTCTCGCTCGTAGGGATTCCGCGCAGCGCGTGCACTCAGACTCCAACACGCGCAGTTTCGGCGCCATGCCAAACGTCGCTCCCGACACACTCACCCACGCGACTCGCACCATGTCTTTGCCCGCCGCCGCCCGTTTCCCGCGCCTACTTTTATTCGTGGGGATTGTCCTAAGCGCCGCTTCGTCGGTCCACGCTGACCTGACGCTCCGAATCGCCGATTACGCAGTGGCGCCAAAGACCGGCGCTCTTGGCACCCTCGCCGACCCGATTTCGTTTGCCAACAGCGTTTACCTCGCGCGCATCAACTTCATGACCGAGGAACCCGCCGGCGGACGAAACCGGTTCTTCGTCAATGATTTGAACGGTCCGCTCTACGTTCTCGATCAGACCACTAAAAGCTTTACTCAATACTTGGATTTCAATGGCAAGAGTGGGCGCCCCGGCATGTTCAACAATTACGTGTTCGAGACAAATTACGCCGCCGGGCTGATCACCATGCAGTTCGACCCGGACTATGCCAACAACGGCAAGTTTTACACGGTCCACATGGAATCGCCTTCGTCCGCGCCGTCGCCCGGTCCTGTCCACACGGTGAGCTACGCGACGACGCCCACGGTGGGCGCCCCCGGCTCGACTGCGCGCACGGTCGCATTGGTCGAGTGGACCGACACGAACATCAACAACGACACGTTTGAAGGCTCGGCTCGTGAGATCTTGCGGATGGACATGGTCAGCAATATCCATCCTATGGGCGACATTATTTTCAATCCCAATGCGCAGCCCGGCGATCCCGACTGGCGGAACATGTACATCGCGGTGGGCGACGGCGGAGCGGGCGAGAATACCAGTTCGAGTCCCTCGGGCACCTTTGACGTTCGCCGCACACCCCAACGTCTTGACTCGCTAGGCGGAAAGGTTCTGCGGATACGACCCGACAATGTCGGCGCCGCTACGCCGCTGTCGCTGAGCCCCAACGGCGCGTACTACATCCCGATCGACAATCCCTTCACTTTGTCGACGAACCCGGCGTTCTCCAGCGCAAGCATTCGCGACGAGATCTTTTCACTGGGACACCGCAACGTCCACCGAATCAGTTGGGATCCCGACACCGATACCATTCTCGTCAATGAAATCGGTCTCTTTTCCTGGGAAGAGGTCAACATCATTCACGCTGGCCGCAACTACGGGTACTCCTCGATCGAGGGAAATCAGGTGCTCAGCACGGGGAACGCCGTAACGGCCGATCCCCTGCCCGCGACGTTGCCCCTGCGGATTTCCAATACCACCAGCGTGTCAGGCGTGACGCTCGCCCCCACCTACCCAGTGATTCAGTACGGACACGATCTGGATGGCCAAACCGGCATCGCCGGCGATTCGATTTCCAGCGGCTACGTTTATCGAGGCGCCAACATTCCATCGCTTTATGGCAAGTACATTTTTGGCGAGATCACAACGGGGCAGGTTTTTTGGTGTGACTTCGATGAAATGCTGGCCGCGGATGACGACAACCCCAACACCATGGCGACGATCCATCCCATCGATCTGGCGTGGGATGATCCGGCAGACATGTCGGGCGAGTTGACGTTCACCACGCTAACGACCGGATCAAATCCCAGTCGCGTCGTGATCGGGCCAATGTTTCAGATTGAAGACCTTGCCTACACGGCCCGAGGCGGCGCCGATCCCAATCTTCCGGGCGGCGCCAACCTGACAGGTGGAAACGGCCGCGCCGACATTCGTCTGCAAATCGATGAGGCCGGCGAGATCTACATCATCAGCAAGAGCGACGGCATGATTCGCTACATCACCGAAGCCGTCGGCAACGCCAACTTCAATGGCGACAGCCAGATCGACGGCGACGACTTTCTCATCTGGCAGCAGAACCTCGGCTCGGCCGGCGGACTGGCCCAGGGAGACGCCGACGGCGACGGCCGCGTGACCCAGGCCGACCTCGGCTTTTGGAAGCAGCAGTTCGGCACGCTGCCCGAGTCGAGCCCCGTGCCCGAGCCGGGCGCCGCAGCCCTGGCCGGAATCGGGCTGCTGGCCCTCCGTCGCCGGCGCGCGTAGACTTTCTCGCCGCTTCTGCGGAATGGGACGCGGATGAACGCGGATTGAGCGGATTTCCGCGGATGCTCAAACATGGCGGAGAGCGACGCAAATGCCGTTATCTCTCCACCAGAATCTCAGGCCCATCTGCGTGAATCCGCTAAATCCGCGTTCATCCGCGGCCCATTCTGACGCATCCCGAATGTCGTAAGTTCTGCCAGCTCCCGCCATGCTCACGATCCGCAAATCCGAAGACCGCGGCCATGCGGATCACGGGTGGCTTAACAGCCGCCACACGTTTTCGTTCGCCGGCTACCGCGACCCGGCCCATCCGCACGACAACATGGAGATCATCTCCTACGTGCTCGCGGGGCGGCTCGAGCATCGCGACAGCCTGGGCAACGGCTCGGTGCTCACGCCCGGACGGTTTCAGCGCATGAGCGCGGGGACCGGCGTGACGCACAGCGAGTTCAATCCCTCGGCCGACGAACCCGTGCACTTCTACCAAATCTGGCTCACGCCGGGGGTGCGCAACGTCCCGCCGAGTTATCAAGAGCTCGACGTGCCGCACGACGAGAAGCACAATCGCCTGCGACTGGTCGCGTCGCCCGACGGCGCCGAAGGATCGCTGCTGATCCACCAGGACGCCCGCGTGTTCCTCGCCGATCTCGACGCCGGCGCGGCAGTGACGCACGAGCTCGCCGCCCGCCGGCACGCCTGGCTGCAAATCATCCGCGGCGCCGTCGCCGTCGGCGATCAGAAACTTGCCGCGGGCGACGCCGTCGCGGTCAGCGATGAGCCGGGCCTCGCCATCCGCGCCGACCAAAACGCCGAAGTCATGCTGTTCGACCTGGCATAATGCGCACCGAAGCCCCCAATCTCTCCAGCTCCCTCCCCTCGGCGGGAGCAACGAGCACGGGCGCCCCGAAGGCGCCCGAGCGCAGGCGGTAGTCCGTGCGAAGCAC
>JANOIK010001204.1:0-3925 GCA_031407585.1 Planctomycetota bacterium
GCGTGCCGCCTCCGGCGTCGCACGCCCGCAAGACATCACGCCGAAACTCCTTCGAATAGGCTTCCATCGCACTCCCTCCTGAAAGGAAGCGCCTAACTTACCTATCTCTCGAAGAGGGCGCTAGAGCTTTGAGAAGCCTGCTCTAGTCCTACGTGCGGCGGTGGCAATACTCGGCTGCCGACAGCGCCGTGGGCGACGAGCGGCAGCGCTGGCATCGGCCCCGAGTTCAATCCCGCGCCCGCGGAGATCGGGAAATGGATGGGGATGTGCAGACGGAGCTGCTGGAATGGAGACCGTCCCTTCAGATCGGCTCTGACGGGCATCGCCTCAACAGCCATCGCTCTACGATTCTCGCGCAGAAAGCTTCGCGCAGCCTACAGGCAAGGCTAAGCTGCCGTTTTGACTGTCGGGCTACTAACTGTTGGAGGATCTATGACAAGCCGACTCGTGCTCGCGATTGCGTCTGCGACGTGCGTCGTTCTAGGTGTTGGTCGAAGTGCAGTCGCCGACTCGCATGACCTGGACCCGTCTCACCACGATACGGTTCCCCATGATCCGCCTCATCACGACTTGGTTCCTCATCACCTGGATCCAAATGACTCCTCCCATCACGATGCGGTTCCCCATGATCCCCCCACCATGATCCGGACCCACATGATCCGCATCATCACGCTGGTGAACCCCACTTACCGGCTTCGCCTTTACACTTGGTCGACAGGAGCGACTTGCTTCTTTTAATGGCGAGTTTTGGCACACATCAAATCGCTACTCATTCGCAGGGCGACCTCAATGGTGACCTCAATATAAACGGTGAGGATTTCTTAAGTTGGCAACGAAATCTCGGTCTTGAAATGGCCAGTGCACCGGCGGGCGTCGCAGTTCCAGAGCCGACGGGTTTCGCTTTGGCGGCATTTGCGTTTGGACTGGCCTCGATGGCTAAACGGACGCGAAGGACGAGACGTTAAGTAGGTCGAAATACGCACTGTAGTGGCTCAAAGGTTTGGAGTAGCGGCCGAGAATGGGTCCGCGACGGGAATAAAGCTGTTGACGTGTCGCGTTTGGAGGGATGACCACAGATTGAACGAGCGCGGCATTTTACAACCGCACCCCTCGCAACCGCAGTGCGTTGGCGATAACCGAGACGGAGCTAAAGCCCATTGCTGCCGCCGCAATCATCGGATTCAACAACAAGCCAAAGAACGGATACAGGACGCCCGCCGCCACCGGCACGCCGAGCGCGTTGTAGACAAAAGCGAAAAACAAATTCTGCCGGATGTTCCACATCGTGGCGCGACTGAGGCGAATTGCCTTGGTAATGCCGCGGAGATCGCCTTTCACCAGCGTGATACCTGCGCTGTGCATGGCCACGTCGGTGCCGGTGCCCATCGCGATCCCGACTTCGGCCTCGCTGAGGGCGGGTGCATCATTGATCCCATCTCCAGCCATCGCGACACGTTCGCCTTTCGCACGCAGCTTTTTGACATGGGCAACCTTTCCAGCAGGTTCAATTTCCGCTTCTACTTCATCGATGCCGAGTGTTTTCGCAACTGCTGAAGCGGTGCGGCGGTTGTCGCCGGTGAGCATGACGACGGTCAAACCGAGTGAGTGGAGTTCGCCGATGGCTTCGGCGGTGGTGGATTTGATCGGGTCAGCGACGGCGAGTATGCCCGCCGGCTTACCATCAATGGCGACAAACATCGCAGTCTTGCCTTCCTCCTGAAGTTTCGCGGCCGATTCTTCGAGCGGTTCCAAGCCCGTGATCTTTTCATTTCGCAGAAACGCCGGCTTGCCGATCATGACGACACGTCCAGCAACGGCACCGATCACGCCGCCCGCAGTTACTGAGCGAAAGTCTTTTGCAGCCTCAATGGCGAGGCCTTGGTCTTTTGCACCCTGCACAATCGAGGCGGCGAGCGGGTGCTCGCTGCCTTGTTCCAGCGAGGCCACAAGGCGGAGAAACTCTTTTGCATCGAAACCGCCGGTAGGCAGCACATCCATCAGCTTTGGTTTGCCCTCCGTGAGCGTGCCGGTCTTATCCACGACGAGTGTGGTGACCTTCTCCAATCGTTCAAGGGCTTCGGCATTCTTCACGAGTACACCGACCTGCGCACCACGACCTACTCCGACCATGATGGACATGGGCGTCGCCAGTCCGAGGGCGCAAGGGCAGGCGATGATGAGCACGGCTACGGCGTTGACAATGGCGTATGCGAGCTTTGGCTCCGGGCCCAGCCACAGCCAGAGGACGAACGTCAGCATTGAAACAGCTAGCACAGCCGGAACGAAGATGCCGGCAACCTTGTCGGCGAGTCCCTGAATTGGCGCCCGGCTGCGCTGGGCCTCGGCGACCATATTCACAATCTGGCCGAGCAACGTGTCGCTGCCGACACGCTCAGCGCGCATGACAAAACTGCCGGCGCCATTGACAGTACCGCCCGTCACTTTGTCGCCAACGGTCTTTTCCACCGGAATCGGTTCGCCGGTGATCATTGATTCCTCAACGTTGGAACGGCCTTCGATGACCACCCCGTCCACCGGCACCTTGTCGCCTGGAACGACGCGCAATTGGTCGCCCACGTTCACCTGGTCGAGCGGGACTTCATGATCGCCCCCCGGCGCAACTTTCCGCGCCGAGGGCGGTGCGAGATTGAGCAACGCTTTGATGGCGCTGCCCGTGCGGCTGCGGGCACGGAGTTCGAGCACCTGGCCGAGGAGCACCAGTACAACGATCACTGCCGCGGCCTCAAAATAGACCGCGACTTTGCCGTCGTGCTGCATCGTATGCGGAAACAGGCCCGGCATGAGTATCGCCACAGCGCTAAAGAGGTACGCTGCGCCCACGCCGATGGCAATCAGCGTAAACATGTTCAAATGGCGCGTCACGATGGAGCGCCAGCCACGGCGAAAGAACGGCCAGCCCGCCCACACGACGACGGGGGTCGTAAGCGTGAATTGAATCCAGCGCGAGGCGTGGCTCTCCACCCAGGACTGCGCGGCAAGTGCGGGAACCAAGTGAGCCATCGCCAGAACAAACACCGGCAGCGTGAGCCCGGCGCCGATCCAGAATCGCTTGGTCATGTCACGCAGTTCGGCGTTCTCCTCGTCGTCCTTGACCGACGGGGCGGTCATCGGTTCCAGCGTCATGCCGCAGATGGGGCAATCGCCGGGATCGTCCCGCTGGACCTCGGGGTGCATCGGGCAGGTGTATATCGTTCTGCCGGAGGCGGGAGCGACCCAAGCCGGGTTACGCTCTAACGCCATGCCACATTTCGGACAATCGCCCGGCTTATCCGACTCCACGCCCGGACACATCGGACAGAAGTATTTTGTAGCAATTGAGGGTTTCACCGTCACAGTTTCATGGCCGTGATGGGAATGGACTTGCTGCGAGTCGTTCGCTGAACCGCCGCGCATGCTGACCCGTGCAAGCGGGGTGGACGTTACGGGTTGGGCCTGCCCGACGAATTTGTCCCTGCAATGCTCGCTGCAAAAGTGAAACGTCAGTCCGCCGCGCTCGGCACGCAGCGGCGACGATTCGTCCACCGTCATTCCGCAAATAGGGTCCGTCGCCACTAGTCAGCCCTCCTTCTGAGCACGCCCAATAACCGTCGCATTTGTAGGCAGCATTTCTAGTCAGCCCCTCGACGCTCACTTCTACTTCCCCACGCATTGCTCGCCTTCCAAGGCGTCTTGCTTGTCCACGATGTTGGGACTTTGTTTCGCCATCTCTGCATTCAGGGCCAAATAATCTTTCCACTGCTCAGGGAGGTTGTCTTCGTGGAAGATGGCTTCGACCGGGCACTCCGGCACGCACGCCTCGCAGTCGATGCACTCATCCGGGTGGATGTAGAGTAGCTGCTCGCTCTGATAGAAGCAGTCCACGGGGCAGACCACGACGCAGTCGGTGTATTTGCAATCGAAGCAC
>JANOIK010001234.1:0-2499 GCA_031407585.1 Planctomycetota bacterium
CGTGCCGGGGCTTGGCGACGCGGGAGATCGGATTTTCAATACGGTCGAGCCCGAGGAGTGAGTTTCGAGATGTGTGGCATGCTCTCGTCCGCGTGAGCATGTCTGGGCGGTGATTCACGGAACATGCTCACGCGGACGAGAGCATGGCACGCAGATTCGATTGGCATTCCACTCAACTAGCCGCCCACCAGCTCGCCTATGGAACGCGTCATCAGCTTTTTCGGCCTCTTCGTGATGGTCGGCCTCGCGTGGCTGATGAGCTCGAACAAGCGGAAGTTTCCGTGGCGGGTGGTCGCCGGCGGAATGCTGCTGCAGTTCACGTTCGCGTGGCTAATTCTGAGCACGAACTACGGGCGCATGGCGTTCGACAGCGTCGATACGGCGTTCAATCGGCTGATGGATTGCGTGGACGCGGGCTCGGCGTTTGTTTTCGGCGAGGGGTTTAAGGAGCACTACTTCGCGTTCCGCGTGCTGCCGTCGATCATTTTCTTCGCGGCGCTTATGCAGGCGCTTTACTACATGGGCGTCATGCAGAAGGTGGTGCGCGGCTTGGGTTTTGTGGTGCAGCGGACATTGGGGACGACGGGGCCCGAAAGTCTGGCGGCGGCGGCGAATATTTTTCTGGGGCAGACGGAGGCGCCGCTGGTCGTGAAGCCCTACGTGCGGAGCATGACGCGGTCGGAGCTGATGGCCGTCATGGTGCCGGGGTTCGGCTCGACGGCCGGCGGCGTGCTGATCGCGTACAAGGGCATGGGGGTGGACGCCGGCCATCTGCTGACGGCGAGCGTCCTGTCGGCGCCGGCGAGTTTGCTCATCGCTAAGGTGTTGCAGCCGGAGGTCGAGAAGTCGACGGCCACGGGGCACGTCAATCTCGACATGGGCGAATCGGGGTCCAACGTTTTGGAAGCGATTTCGATCGGCACGCTCGAGGGGTTGAAGCTCGCGCTCAACGTGGCGGCGATGCTCATCGCGTTTATCGCGGTCATCGCGCTCGTAGACGTTTTGCTGGGCTGGAGCGGCCACATTGTGCATGATCTCGGCGAGTGGCTCGGGTGGCTCCAGCAAGGATGGACGTTCGACTGGTCGCTGTCCGCGATATTCAGCCGCCTGTTCGCGCCGCTGGCGTGGTGCATGGGCATTCCGTGGGAGGATTGCCCCGAATGCGGCGATATGCTCGGAACGAAAATGGTCGCCAACGAATTCATCGCCTATGAAGCTCTGAGCAAATTCAAGGCCGGCGACGCGGTAGGGCAACTGAGCCCGCGGGCGATCGCCATCATGACGTACGCGTTGTGCGGATTCGCGAATTTCAGTTCGATCGGCATTCAAATCGGCGGCATCGGCGGCATGGCGCCCGAGCGGCAGCGCGATCTGGCCCAACTCGGGCTGCGGGCGATGCTCGGCGGGGCGCTCGCTAACTTTATGACGGCGTGCATTGCCGGTATGCTTTTGTAGTGCTTTCGGATTCACCCGGATTCACTCGGATTCACCACAGAGGGCACAGAGGACACAGAGCCGGCTTAAGACAGTGGTTCGCGAGACTTAACCCACTTGGATAAGGCAGATGCCACTATTTCGCAAAGTGTATTGATTGCCGTTTCGCCCGTACTTCTCTCTTCTCCGTGTCCTCTGTGCCCTCTGTGGTAAAATCCGTCGATCTGCCCGAAAGGATTCTCATGAAAGTTCTTCTTTCCAAGGAACAGCTTCACGATGGCGTGGCCGCAATGGCCGCTCGCATCGAGGATGCGTTCGTGGGTCGGCAGCTCACGATCGTGGGCGTGTTGACGGGCAGCGTGGTGATGGTGGCCGATTTGATTCGGCACATCGACCAGCCGATGCGCGTGGGCGTGATTCAGGCGTCGAGCTACCGCGGGGCCACGACGACCCGCGGCGAGCTGATCATCAACAGCGAGCTGATGCTCGACATCAAAGGCCGCGACGTGCTGCTGGTCGACGACATCTTCGACACGGGGGTGACGCTCGCCCAGGTGGTGGAGAAGCTACACGATTTCAAGCCCGCGAGCGTGAGCTCGGCGGTGCTGCTGCGAAAGATTGGGCGGCAGGAAGTGTCGTACGAGCCGGACTTCGTGGCGTTCGAGATTCCCGACGAGTTCGTCGTGGGCTACGGGCTGGATTACGAGGACATGTACCGCAATCTGCCGTATCTTGCGGCGCTGGAGGCCGAAGACCTCGCGCGGCACGCGCCGGCGGCGGTGCAGGACCAGTTGCTGTGATTTGCAGGCCCAACGTGCCGACAGTTCATAGCCAGGGGCGTCAGCCCCTGGAGAGTTGGAGCAATGGCGCGCAAAGCCCCAACGGGGCGATCGTGGGATTGTCGCGCACTTTCGCCCCGTTGGGGCTTCGCGTGATGAGGCCATTCACCAGGGGCTGACGCCCCTGGCTATTAACTTTCGCCGCGTTGCGGCTGCGGTCCAAGCGTCGGCGTTGGCAGACTACTCGCCGAGCGCGGCGGCGTCGAACCCGTCGGGCAGAAGTTTG
>JANOIK010000645.1:0-3279 GCA_031407585.1 Planctomycetota bacterium
CGTGCTGATGAGCGTTCTGGCGGGGATCGGCACCGCGGGCGTCCCCGGCGGGTCGCTGCCGCTGGTGGCGCTAGTGCTGCAAACCGTCGGCGTCCCCACCGCGGGGCTTGGCATCATCCTGGGCGTGGACCGCGTGCTGGACATGTGCCGCACGACGGTGAACGTGACAGGCGACGTGCTGATCGCGGCGTGCGTGGACCGGATGGAGCGGCGCGGGGAGGAGTTAGATAGGACGCCCGCGACGGTTGCACAGTGACGAATCACATTCCCCTTGCGCCAAATGGAAAACACCAAGAGTCAATCTGTCGTCTGGCCGAGCGCTAAACGCGGCGCAATACTTGGCATTTACGTTGCCGTTGTGCTTTATCTCGTCATGATCCCGATTGCTGTTTACGCAATACTCTCAAGCCCCAGCGCCAGAGAGCAGGAATTCGGAGCGGACGGGGCCGCGATAAGATTTATTGGCGGCGCCGTTGCAGGATTCTGTCTAACAGCCTTGTATTGCGCCCTGATAGGCGGCGGCATCTTGGGAGCAGTAGCCATAGTTCGCTCAGCTGCGCGGAGTAGCAATGCCTCACAATCCGCGGGGACGATATCAAATGACCGTGATCCGTGAACGCTGCAAAGACAGCAATTTCCTCGCCGGGATATGGTCCGAGTCATTGATGCGCAATGTCGCCCCTCTGGGGCTTCGGCCAAATTGGATCATCCTGTCCATGGGCTCGCGCCCCTGGCTACACGATGTCGGCCCTCGGGGCCTCAGGAGTCACTCGGGTCCCCGTAAAGAATGCGGTCGTGATCCGCGCTCGTGAATCCATCGTCTGGACTGTTATCCGGAAAGGCTGCGAGAAGGGCGTCGAGTTCCATGAACGCCCGCCGTTGTCGCGCGACGATCTCGTCCTCTGACTCGGTCTCGCCGTGGAGCGACCACACGGCGGGATCGGTTTCGACCGTGAGATGAACGCGCGTTTGGTCGTGCAAACTGACTGCCACGAGCGGGCGGAAGACGCCGTTGTCGAAGATGGCTTGGACGATCAACTTGCTCATGGAATTATCCGTTCGCTAGTTCGCGTTCCGCACGGCGGAGCGTGCGGGCTACTAAATCACCACCGGCTTGCCGAGCTCGCGGCGGATGGGGACGAACTGGCCGGCGTGCATCAGGGGGTGCGTGCCGATGAGCAGAAAGAAGTCGCCGAGGGTGGGGAACATCGAGCGCATGCGCTCGGGGCCGGGCTCGTCGAGGCGGTTCTCGGGAAAGGAGTCGAGCGCGGCGATCGAGGCCGCGCGGACCTGCTGGTAGAGGTCGAGATACTCTTGTTTGGTCAGAAACGACGCGGGGTTGTCGTTATCCTTGGCGTCTTTGGCGTGCGCCTCGGCGAAGCCCGCGGGCAGCGCGGCGCCCTGGCCCGGGCACACCATGTTCACCAGCGAAACCTCGGAGCTGATGAGATGGCCAAGCTGCCACGCGAGGTGATTGCACGCGGCATGGGGGCGGCGCATGAGGTCGGCGTCGGAGAGGTCGCTCACGTACTTGGTGAGGACGGTCGAGCCGATGGTCATCGTGGAGCGGATGGCGTCTTTGGCGTTCATGCGGGGGTCCTTGGCGTGACTTGGAATATTGCCAGGATAGCGGACGGTCGCTTGCTCGGGCAGGGAGTTGGGCGGAGTCGGTACGCGCTAAGCGTGTACCCGCTTCGTCCCCCCTCCCCAGCCCAGTGCTTCGCACGGACTACCGCCTGCGCACGGGCGACTTCGGGTCGCCCGTGCTCGTTGCTCCCGCCGAGGGGAGGGAGCCGGAGGATTTCGAGAGGGTGGCGCCGTGCACTATTGCTCATCGTCTTCGGCGGCGCCGCGGACGTAGGCTCGGACGCGGTCGGCGTATTCCACCGGGGGGCGGGCGCGATAGGCGTCGTTGAGGTCGCGGAGGTTGTCCGTGTTGCCGGCGCCGCGAATGTTCAGCGGGCTCGTCGAGCGGAGACCGAGGCTGCGGAGCGCGGCGTCGAGATTGTCCTGCGCGGCGTCGGCCCCGTCGCCCGGCGCTTCGGCGGCGGCCTTGAGCGATTTCCAGCGGTCGACGAACTGGCGCAGCTCATCCTCGGTCCAGCCGAGACTTTTCAGGAGCGCGGGGTCGACTTTGTGCTGGGCGAGCTGCTCGTCGAGACGATGGAGCACCAGGTCGGTCTGGCGGCGGGCGAAGTCGAGGTTCGCGTCATCGCCGCCGGGTTCGGGCGCGGTGCTGTGACCCTCGGTGAGGCTGCCGCCGTTTGTGCCGCCGGTGGGAGGGGACGAGGAGGAGGCGCCGTCGCTGGGGTTGCTGGAGTCGTTGGTTTCTTCGGAGGTGTTTTCGGTGGGGTTGCCGTTGGGCGGGGATGCGCCCGCGGCGGGGTTGCTGGCGGACTCGTTGGGATTGGCGTTGGGGTCGCCCGGTGGTTGTTGGGTGGAATCGCCCTGTTGTTGCGAGGGATCGCCGGCGGGATTGCTCGCGTCGGGCGATTGGCCCGGTTGCCCGCCCGCTGAAGCGGACTCGCCGGGGTTGGCGTTGGCGTCGCCGGCGGGGTCGCTGCCTTGCGGCGATTGGTCGGCGCCGTCGGCCGACGGTTCGGCGCCGGGCGCGCCTTGATCGGTCTCGGAGCCTGCAGCGCCTTCGGTGGCGCCGCGCTCCGCTTCGGGCGGACCCTGCTCGTCGCGGCTAACCGCGGAGTCGCCGGCGTTGTTTTCCGGTTCGCCAGTCGCGCCGCTGTCGCCCGTCTCGCTCGGTTGCGACTCGCTGCCGGCGCCCGGTTGGTTGCCGCTCGACTCGCCGGTCGCGCCGTCGGCGAGCTGCTCGTCGCCGGCGTTCGTGCCCGCTTCGCCGGGGCCGGGCTCGGCGGCTTGGTTCGCGCCGGTTTCCGACGCCTCGTGCGAGCCCGCTTCGCCGCGGCCGGCGTTCTCGGCCTGCTGGCCGCCGCCCGGGGCGCCTTCGCCAGGGCGGTCGCCGTCCTGCTCGCCGCGGGCATCGCTTTCGGTGTTGCCGTGCGAGTCGGCGGTGGGGGCCTCTTCGGGGGCGCCGGACTCGCTCTCGTCGCCGCCGTCGGCCTGGTCGCGCGGCTGCTTGTTCCCCGCTTCGGGGGCGCCCGCCTGGTCGGGGTGATCGCCGGTGGGCGCGCCGCCGTTGGTGGGGTTGTTCGCGCCGTCGGGACCGGCGGACGCGTCGGTTTCTTTCGTCGAGTCGGAGGCGGCGTCTTGGGCAGCGCTGTCGCTGTCGGGAGTGGGACCGCCGGCGGCGGTTTGTTCGGTGGG
>JANOIK010001258.1:0-2177 GCA_031407585.1 Planctomycetota bacterium
TTCTTCGACGACCGCGTGACGGTCGTCAACATGGCACGCAACGGCCGCAGCTCGCTCACCTTCCGCAAGGAGGGGCTGTGGGACGAGGCCCGCAAGACGAAGGCCGACTATGTCATCATCCAGTTCGGCCACAACGACAACCTGGGCAAGGGACCCGGGCGAGAGACGGATCCGAAACCGGGCGGCGAGTTTCGTGCGAACCTCGCGCGTTACGTCGACGAGGCGCGTGAGATGGGCGCGACGCCCATTCTGGTGAGTCCCCCGACGCGGCGGCAGTTCGACGCGACGGGGCACATCGTCGCGACCGAGGGCAACCTGCCGTACGCCGCGGCGACGCTCGCTGTCGCGGCGGAGAAGGATGTGCCGGTAGTCGATCTCAATCGCCTGTCCCGGGAGCTATTCGAGCGCCTCGGCGAAGCCTCGAGCCACTGGACGCAGGTCGAGGAAGACCGCACGCACTTCACGCCAGCCGGGGCGCGGCGCATCGCGGCGATCGTGCTGACGGACCTGCAGGAGCGCGTGCCGGAGTTGCGGGAGTTCATCTTGCAGGATGAGCTTTGGCGACATTAGGAGGAAGGGACTCACCACAGAGGGCACAGAGGACACAGAGAGGAGAGAAGAAGAGTTTTTTGAGTTGTCTTTCCTCCGTGTCCTCTGTGCCCTCTGTGGTAAAATCCTTTCCGTTGAAACTAGTTGAACGCGAATTCGAGAATTTGTCATGCAGCGTCGTAATGCCCGCTATGGTTTTTGGTTGTTCCTCGTGTATCTCGTGTTGTACGCGGGGTTTGTGTTGCTGGCGGCGTTCTCGCCGCAGACGATGGAACGCACGCCGTTTGCCGGGGTGAACCTTGCCATCTGGTATGGCTTCGGGCTCATCGTCGCGGCGCTGGTGCTCGCTCTCGTCTACGGCTGGCTGTGCCGGATCGAAGTCAGCGCGGGGCCTCTTGCCCCCGGCCAGGAGACCAGCGAGTGAACGACGAACCTTCTTCGCTGGCGATCGGCATCTTCGTCGCGTTTGTCGCGATCACGCTCGGCATTAGTTTTTACCTGGGCAGGCAGGCGAAAAGCTCGGCCGGGTATTTCGCCGCGCACGGGCAGATTCCTTGGTTCGTTAACGGCGTCGCGTTCGCCGGCGACTACCTCTCCGCGGCGTCGTTCCTCGGCATCTGCGGGATGATCGCCTTCTACGGATACGATGGGTTCCTGTACTCGATCGGCTACCTCGCCGGCTGGATCGTCGCGCTGTTCGTCGTGGCCGAGCCGATGAAACGGCTGGGCAAGTTCACGTTCGCCGACGCGCTGAATTCGCGGTTCCAGTCGCGCGGCATCAAGCTGGCCGCCGGCGTCAGCACGCTCGCGGTGAGCATTTTCTATCTGATTCCGCAGATGGTGGGCGCGGGCGCCCTGGTGCAGCCGCTCTTGGGTTTGCAGCACTGGGTAGGCGTCGTCACCGTCGGCGCTGTGGTGATTCTCATCGTCGTCACCGCGGGGATGGTGTCGACCACATGGGTGCAGTTCATCAAGGGTTCGCTGCTGGTTGTGTTCAGCGCAATTCTCACGGTGATGATCCTCGCGCGCGGGTTCGAGGCAACGCCCGGCGGGATCGAGCCACAAACCATCGTCAAACATGCCGACGGCACGAAGACAATCAACGGCTCGCCCGAGGGTCGCATCCGACCGGTCGGCAGCATCAGCCGCCTGCCTGGCGGCATTGCGAAGACCGGCCCGGTCGGGCCGCTCGAGTTTTTTAGCACGCTTCAGCAGAGCGAAGTGGTTCTGTGGACGAAATCCGAGACTAAGGAGTCGGACGGCGCCACGCGCACGACCTTCACGCCCAAGGCGACGCCCGGCAGTCAAATCCTCCAGCCCGGCGCCAGCCCCACCTTCGCCGGCATTCGCAGCGAGAAGCTGTTCGACAAGCTCAACTTCCTCTCGCTCATGCTCGCCCTGTTCTGCGGCACGGCGTCGCTGCCGCACATTCTCATTCGCTACTACACGGTGAAGGACGAGGCCGCGGCGCGCAAGAGCACGATTGTCGGCATCGCGTGCATTGGGTTCTTCTATGTGCTGACGCTGTACATCGGCCTGGGCGCCATGACCAGCGGCGCCCTCGACGTATCCGACAGCAGCGGCAACATGGCGGCGCCCCTGCTCGCGCGCAGCATGAGCGAACTGCT
>JANOIK010001326.1:0-4469 GCA_031407585.1 Planctomycetota bacterium
GAGGTGCTCGAGGGCCTGCTGCAGTGTATGGGCGCCGACGTGAACGTGGCGCTGCCCGGCGGGGAGACGCCGCTGATGGCGGCGGCCCGCACGGGGGATTTGCCGACCGTCGAGGCCCTGCTGCGGCACGGGGCGACGATCGATGCGCGCGACGAGAACCGACAGACCGCGATCATGTGGGCGGCGGCCGAGGGGCACGCCGATGTGGTGCGGGCGCTCATCGACGCGGGCGCCGATTTTCGTTCGGCGGTGGAGTCCGGCTTCACGCCGCTGCTGTTCGCGGTGCGCCAGGGGCAGGCCGATGTTGTGGCCGTGCTGCTGGCGGCGGGCGCCGATGTCAGCGAAGCGACGCGGCCGCGGCGCACGCCGCCGGGTGGGCTGGGCAAGGGCGTGACGCCGCTGGTGCTGGCGATCGAGAACGGGCACTTCGCGCTGGCGGCGACGTTGCTTGACGCGGGGGCGGATGCGAACAAAGGCCCCGACGATGTGACGCCTCTGCACGGCATCGTGCGCGTGCGCAAGGCCGACTCGGGCGACGACACGGGGCAGCCCGTGCCGGAGGGCTCGGGGGACCTCACGAGTCTCGAGCTCGTGCGGCTGCTGGTCGCGCACGGGGCGGACGTGAACGGGCGTTTGCGGCGCGGCGATCGCGGTCCAGCGAAGCTCGGTCGCAAGGGGGCGACGCCGCTGCTGCTGGCTGCGGACACGGCCGACGTGCCGCTCATGAAATTGCTGGTCGAGCTCGGCGCCGATCCGTCGATCCCCAACGCTGAGGGTTCGACTGTGCTGATGGCGGCCGCGGGTTATGGAACGCTCGCCCCCGGCGAGGAGGCGGGGACTTGCGATGAGGCGCTCGAAGCGGCGGCACTGGCGCTGGAGCTAGGCGGCGACGTCAACGCGGTCGACGAGAACGGCGAGACCGCGATGCACGGCGCCGCGTATGCGAGCTGGCCGCGGATGGTGGAGTTTCTCGCGGAGCACGGGGCGCGGGTCGACGCTTGGAATCACAAGAACAAGCACGAGTGGACGCCGCTGTTGGTCGCCCAGGGTTATCGGCCGGGCAACTTCAAGCCATCGCAGGAGACAATCGACGCGCTGATGCGGCTGCTGCCGGCGGATGCGTACATCGCGGAGCCGCCGAAGCCGAAGTTGGGGTACCCGTGATGCTCGGGTGGCACGCCCAAGGTCTTCCGCCGGGCGTGGTCCGCGGCGTTTGAAATTCGGTTGGCGCTGCACCACGCCCTGCGCGGACTTGGGCGTGCCACCCGATCTTACAGGTGCTTCTCGAGAAAGCGTTTCACGACGCCCGTTCGCTCGGCGTCGTAAAATCCGTCGCCGCCGTGGGGACCGCCGTGGAGCACGTGAAGCTCCACGGGGAGGCTCGACCCGGAGTACTTCCCCATGAGCTCGTGCGCCTGATTGATCGGCACCTGCGGGTCCTGATCGCCGTGGATGAGCAGCAGCGGCGGATCGCCGACGCCCACGTAAAACACGGGGCTGGCCGTCGTGGCCAGGTCGGGCTTTTCCTCGGGCTGCCCGCCGAGCAACAGTTGCAGCGCGGGAATGCGCACGCCGAGCCCGTGCGGCGTCGACTGGGCGAGAATGGTCGTGAGATTCGTCGGCCCGTAATAGTCGATGATCACCTGCACGGCGGACGACTGGTCGGGATGCTCGCCGACGTCGCCCTCGAGCGCGAGACTGTCGGTGCTCACGCCCACGAGCGCCGCGAGGTGCCCGCCCGCGGAGGCGCCGGCGATTGCGATGCGGCTGGCATCGACGCCGAGGTCCGCTTGCTTGGCGCGCAGGAAACGGATCGCGGCCTTCACGTCGTGAGCCTGCGCGGGAAACGACGCCACGGGCGTGAGGCGGTAGTCCACGCTCGCGATTGCGTAGCCGGCGTCGACGAGCAGCCCCAACGGCATCTCGGTGCGATCGCCGCTGCGCCAGGCGCCGCCGTGGACCCACACGACGAGCTTCGGCTTGGGGGCGCCGTCGTCCGCGAGCTTCGGGGGCAGATAGAGGTCCAGCGCGAGGCGCACGTCGCCGACGCGTGCGAACTCGACGTCGGCTTTGGTGGGAGCGCGTTCCGCGGCGTGTGTGGGAGCCGTCATCGTCACAGCGAAGCAAGTAAGTACCAAAAGTCGATAAAGTTGATTTGGCATGCCCCCATCATAACGCAAAAATTTGGCGGCGCGTGTACCCGCTGCGTCCCCCCTCCCCAGCCCTCCCCACCGAGGGGAGGGGGGCGGAGGATTCTTGAAACAAAAAAACCGCCCGGCGAATTGGTCGCCGGGCGGTCTTCAAGTTTTTCGATTCAAGAGTTCGCGAGAGCCGTCCTTAGACGACCTTCACGTTCTCGGCGCGGGCGCCCTTGGGGCCCTTGCCTTCGTTGTAAGTGACCGCTTGTCCTTCGTGCAGGGCCTCGTAGGTGGTTCCTTCAACGCTGGACGAGTGGAAGAAGATATCTCCCTTGTCGCCCTGAATGAACCCGAAACCCTTGTCGGTCAGCTTCTTGATCGTACCGTTTGACACGTCACACATCTCCTTGCACGCAGAATTTCCGTCAGCACGCGGCCAGCGCGCCGTGCAGTACGCGCGTGGCTCAAGCTACAGTGACCTCGCGCGGCTTGTGGTCGCGCGAGGCAGCTACAGTAGGGAGCAAAAAGACCCAAACGTAGGTCAACAACTGTAGGAGCGGGCGGTCTAAGACGCCTGCTCCGTCGAAGGGCCGAGTAAGAAGTTTTCCGGGGGTTTGTGCATCGCCCAATCTTTCGACTGGAAAAACACTCCCCGGCGAACCGTCTCGCGTCGCCTTCGCGTCCCTTATGCAAGCTTACATTGTAGCGGTCGGGGAGCAGGGGTCAATTCGCAACGGAGGGAATGGGACGCGGAGGAACGCGGATTGAGCGGATTGACGCGGATCGGAGTGGAAATTCGCGGTTATTCCGACTGGGAGAACCAGCTCACGACGGCGCCGCGGGATCCGCGCATGAAGTCGTGGTATGCCGCCAGTTCGGCTTCGTACGGGGGCAGGGCCCGCTCGCGGCGGTTGATGGCGCCGGCGACGTCGTCCTGGAACTTGCGGGCGAGCGGGTCGGTGGGGTCGACGGCGACGCTGGGATCGTTCGCGGACTTGCGGACGGCGGCGACGAGCGCGTCGTAGGCGTCGTGCCGGGCTGGCTGTTCGGCGGCGGCTTCGTAGGCGCTGAGCGCCGCCTGCACGTCCGGCGAGAGTTGCCCAGCGCCGGCGAGGGCTTTCACCAGCCGCTGCTCGTGCTTGGCCAGTTCCTGGTCTGCAACGTCCACGCGGGACCGCGCCTGCAGTGCCAGGCGATGGCAGTCGAACACGAACGCCGCGGCGATGAGCCCCACGAGGCCCAGTGCGACGGCGATGACGAGCGTGCGCATCTTCATGCGAGGGACACCTTCGGGAGTTGAACCTGCTCGTCCGGGGCGTCGAAAAACGCACGACGAGCGAACGCGTGCGTCTCGGCGACGACGTTCGAGGGGACCGTCGTCAGCCGGTTGGCGTAGACGTTCACCGTCTGGTTGTACGCGTGCCGGCGGTCGGCGATGCGGTTCTCGGTTTCGCTGAGCTCGTGCTGCAGATTGAGGAAACTTTGGTCGGCCCGCAGTTGCGGGTAATTCTCCGCGAGGACCATGATCTGGCTCAGCGTGCGGGTGAGCTGCGGCTGCACCTGGTTGGCGGCTGCCGCGTCGTCGAACAGCCGGGGCTGGGAACGGAGTGCGGCAACGCTCTCGAACGTGCCGCGCTCGTGCTTCGCGTAGCCCTTCGCGACTTCGACGAGATTCTGGATCAGATCGAACCGGCGAGCGAGCTCGACCTCAATGTGCGACCATGCCTGGTCGACGGCGTTTCGCGACGCGACGAGCGCGTTGTACGTGAGCAAATACCACAGAACGGCGAGGGCCGCGATCGTGACCGCGGCGTAGGTAAAGTACATCTCACCACCCTCTTGAGGCGCCGCCGCCTCCGCTGGAGCCACCGCCGAAACCGCCCCCTCCTCCGCCGCCGGAGAAGCCGCCGCCTCCGCCGCCGCTGAACGACGATCCGCTCGAATTACTTACGACCACCAACGGCAGCGTCACGTTGCGGACATTCTTGTGATTGCACGCGACACACCGCCCCTCGACCTTGGAGAGCCCGGCCCGCGTCGTCGTCGCAGCCCGTACGACTCGCGGCGAGTCCTCTTTATACGTCCGGCCGGCGCATTTCGGGCAGTCCTTGAACGACGAAAATGGCTTCACGTACCGTTCGGCGTCGGCATTCATGCACGCGGGGCAAATCCACACGTCGTAGTCGACCGAGCCGATCTCCTCTTCAATGCGCTGGACGGCCGACAGCTTGGGGTCGTCGTCTTGGTCGCTGAGCAGCTCGAGTTGCGTCCCGCACTTCGAGCAGCCGTGGGGACCGAAGCGGCGGTAACGCTTGAGGTTGAAACCCCATG
>JANOIK010000007.1:0-5780 GCA_031407585.1 Planctomycetota bacterium
CGCCGCGAGCATCGCGAGCGACAGCCGCGTCGCCTCGGGATCGAACGTCACGGTGTTCCACACGCCGAGCGAGCCGGGCACGTCGCCGCCGGTCCACAGGGGCAGCGTCTCGCCGATGCGCGGGGCCAGCCATGCCACCGCGCCCGCAGGCAGCGGCGCGAGTTGGATCAGCACGATGACGGCGGCCGCCGCGAGCAGCGCGAGCACCGTTTTAGGGACGCGCGAACGCCGGTGGAGAATCGCTTGCCGGGCAAACCACGCGGCGCCGGCGACGGCGGCCAGCGCGGCGAACACGAATCGCCCCACGTCATGCCGCCCGCCCAAGAGCAGAGGCACGAGGAAAATCACCCCGGCGAGCGCGGCATCGACGACCGTCAACAACGACGCGGCCCAGTCGACGCCCGGAGCGCGCGCCGCCCCGCGCTTCGCCTCGCCGCGTCGATCGCTGGTCCACCCCGCCATGTGCTATCCCACCAATCTATCGCTGGTCTCTCTGCGTTAACTTCGCCCGTCCGTGGCCGGCATTCAGCCGCATCGCGGCGAAAGTTCATAGCCAGGGGCGTGAGCCCCTGGTGTTCGGCACGCCAACCACCGTAAGCCCGAACGGGGCGACAGTGTTTCGCAAGCCCACTGTCGCCCCGTTGGGGCTACCCGATTTACTGTTTCATCCGGTCCAGGGGCTCACGCCCCTGGCTATGCACTGCCGGCCCGTTGGGCCTGAATGCGATGGCCTCAGGCCGCACGCCGCGGCCGGATCTTCGTTGGCTCGACGATAGGTTCCGATTCGAAAACCTGCTCCGGGAATTGCAACGCTGCGCCGTATTCACCGTCATCAATCGCAATCACGCCGCCTTCAACGGCGTCGTCGTGTCCGTACCCATACCCATAACCGTACCCATATCCATACCCGTCCGACTCCGCCGAAATGCCGTTGGCGACGACGCCGATCACATGGCACCCCGTGGAACGGAAGCTGTCGACGGCTCGCATCACGAGCCGGCGATGATTCTTCTCGGGCCGCACCACCAGGATGCTGCCGTCGACCAGCCGGCCGACAATCTGGGCGTCGCTCACCGCGAGCACCGGCGGGCAGTCGACCAACACCTGGTCGTAGTGCGCCTCGGCCCACGCGAGCAGCTCCGCGAACTTCGCGCTGCCCAGCAGTTCCGCGGGATTCGGCCGCCGTAAGCCCGTCGGCAGCACGTCGAGCCCCGTGAGATCGGTGCGGTAAACGAGCTCCGCCGCGACCTCGCTCACCGGCCGATCCGCCGTGAGCACATCCGCGACGCCGGGCCGGCCCTTGAGCGCCAGCCGCGTCGTGAGCCCAGGCTTCCGCAAATCGGCGTCGATCACCAGCGTGCGCTTGCCCGCCTGGGCGAACGTGACCGCCAGGTTCACCGTCACGGTCGTCTTGCCGTCGCCCGGCTCGCTGCTGGAGACAAGGAGCCGCCCGCTCGCCGCAGCGTGCAACGTCAGCGCCGTGCGTAGCGTGCGGAAGGCCTCGGTCGCGGGGCTGTTCGGCGTCGTGAAGGCGTGCACGCCGGCAAGGCCTTCGGTGCTTCCGTCGGCGTGTTCTTCGGAGGGCGGCAGCGGCTCCAGATCGCGCACCATCGCGAGCACCGGCGCCCCCAGCTGCACGGACATCTCCTCCGGCGAATCGAACCGGTCGTCCAGAACATCCTGCACGTAAACCAGCCCGGCGCCGAATGTCAGGCCGATCAGCACCGACGCCAGCACCACCAGCCGAAGTTGCGGCGACACGGGTCGCTGCGGCGGCAGCGGCTCGCGCACCACCGTCGCCTGGATCGGCGCCTGCACCTGCCGGAAGTCGACGTTCGCGATCCGGTCGAACAGCAGGTCGTGCAGCTTCTCGATCCGCTCGACCTCGCGCTGCAGCATCTCAAGCTCCACGATCTGCCCGCTCTGCTCCGCGGCCGTGTTGCGCGCTTCCTCGAAGGCGACCGTGAGCTGCTGCTCGCGCTGCTGCGCCTGCATGAGAGCCTGAGCGAGCAGAGTCTTCACCACGCCGCTGAGCTGTGCGTTCTGCGTCGCGTCGAACCGGTTGCCCAGGTTCGAGCGGTAGTCGCGCAAGTAGATTTCGAGCCCCGCGATTTGCTGCTGCAGCTCACCAATTCGCGGATGATTGGGCCCCAAAAACGGGGTCGCTCGCTGCAGCTCTTCTTGGGCGGCGAGCAGTTTCTTCTCCTGCTCGGCAAGCAGCGTCATGTCCTGTGGGCTCATGCCCAGGGTCATGAGCATCGCCTGCTGGCCGACGGTTTGCTCGATGCCCGCGAGGTGCTGGTTGATGTCCTCGCCGCGGGCGATGGCGCCGTCGATCGACGCCGCGGCGCCTTGCAGCTCCAGCCGCCGTTGCTGAGCGGTCATCAGCGCGTCGTTCAGATTCAACGCCCGTTGCAGTACCGGGTCGACCACGCCCTCGTCCTTCGGCAGCGCAAGCGACCCCACGCGGCGGCGAAACGCCTGCAGCGCCGCTTGCTTTTCCGCAAGCGTCTTGGCGAGCTTCGCCCGTTCGTCGGTGAGCACCGTCTTCAACTCGCCGGCCGTGCCCTGGTGCGTCTCGCGGACGAACGCGAGGTACGACTCGATGACCGCCCTCACCACCGCGGCCGCGGCCACGGGATGCTCGGAGCGAAACGAAACGTCGATAAAGTTCGTCTTCCGCGTGACCGAAGCATCGAGCCGCCGCGCGAGCGTTTCAACCCATTCGTTCGGCGGCTTGTCGACGAGGTCGACGCGATAGGCGGGCGCCAGCCGGCGGATCGCGCCCTCGATGACGACGGGGCTCACGACCAGCTCGCAGTGCGTCGTCATCGTGTTTTCGGTGCTGTGCGGATCGCTCATCGACGCGACCTGATCCTGCTGCGGCTCGATGATCAGCAGCTTCGCGGCCGACTCGTACTGCCGGGGCGCCAGCGCGTAGTAGGCGAGCCCGATTGCCCCCGCGATTGCCAGCGAGTGCAGCACCACATGCCGCCGCCGCCGCACCACGCGCAGAAAGCGCATGACTGTGGGGATGAGCTCGGCACTCGAGCCATCGTCCGGCGGCAGTTGGTGGTCTTGTTCGTGCTGCATGTCACCCTTAGAACACCGTCGTCCGCCCCGTCACGCCGACCGTCAGCCGCATCAGCCGCATGAGCGCGTCGACCATCGCGGTGGCGGGCGTCTGTTCGACGCTTACCACGTCGCCGGCGCCGAGCACCAGGTTTTCGCGGCCGTCGGCTTTCGCCACGCGCAGGCTGGCTTGAATCGGCACCGGCTCCGGACGGCCCGGAACGCGGCGGATGATCAGCACGCGATCGGCCACGGGCGACGACATGCCGCCGCCCATCGCGATCGCGTCCAGCAGCCGCACCTCCTGGTCGCGCGGCAGCTCGAACTGCCCCGGCTTCGTCACCAACCCGGTGACGTACAGCATTTCCTTGTCGCGCGGCAGCACCATGACCATGTCGCGATCGCCGAGCCGATAGTCGCTCGGCGCCGCGGCAATTTGGGTCATGTCGACGCGCACGGCTTGCGGCGCGGCGGGCGCCTGGTAACTCACGGGCGTGACGCCGCCGGGCGCCATCGCTGTGGCCGGCGGCGGCTGGCGAATGATCTCGACCTCCGTGCCCGCTTCCTCGGTGAGCCCGCCGGCCATCGCCAGGGCCTTCACGAGATCGCTCGACGAACGCGGCAGCTCATGCACGCCGGGCGTCGTCACCGCGCCCATCACGGTCACGCGATTCACGGCCTTGGTTTTGATTTCCAGCGACACGTGCGGTCGCCGGTAAATGCCGCGCTGGATGGCCGCGTCCGCAACCGCCTGGCTCGCCTCGAACGGCTCGAGCCCGCCAAGCTGCACCGGCCCCAAGAGCGGGATGTCCGCGGCGCCGCTCTCGCTCACGCGCGCGAGAATCGGCTCGACGTTTTCCTCGTCACGTCCGCTGGCGACGCTTACCTCGAGCAGATCGCCCGCGTCGATCCGCGACTCCGCGGCGCCCGGCGACGCGAGCCCCGCCAGGTTGATCTCGCCGCGATTGGGCCGCGAAACGATCCGCATGTCCGGCGGCAGATTCGCAGCGCGAAACGCTGGCCCGCCGCACCCGGGCAGCAGGAGAGAGGCGATCGCGGCAAGGAGGAGTGGACGCATTGCGGTGACGACGGCAGCAGGCGCAGGACGAGTCGGCGCGCATCGCGAGAGTGCTAGCACGCAAGGTCAATAAGCGTCCGGTAAGTACCGAATGCCCCGCAAAATCACAAGCCCAATGGGCTTACAACGTGCGCGTCGCCACCGACTTTCCCACTAGCCGGACCGCCACGCGGTCCGGGACGTCGCCTCCATCCCGGAGGGCGTGGCCCTCCGGCTAGTGGCTTGCACTTGCCGCAGCTAGCACTTACGCCTTCACGACCTTCGCACGTCCCGCGGTCACCGCGGCCGTCGCGTTTCGCGTATCCACCACCAACCGCGCATGTTCCACAATGAACCCATAGTCATACGCACTGTGGTTCGTCGCGATCAGCACGCAATCCTGCTGCGACAGGTACTCGGCCGTGAGCGGCTCGCTCGCCATCGCCGGCAGCGTGGGGTGAGCTCGCATCCGCGGAAGCGTCGGAATGTGCGGGTCGTTGTAGGTAATGACGGCGCCGCGTGCTAGCAGTTGCTCCATGAGCACGAACGAAGGGCTCTCCCGCGGGTCGTCCACGTCGCGCTTGTACGCGGCGCCCAGCACCGAGATTCGGCTTCCGCGCACCGGCTTGCCAGCATCGTTGAGCGCCTCGGCCACGCGTCGCACGACGTGCTCCGGCATCGACGAATTGATCTCGCCCGCGAGCTCGATGAACCGCGTCGTCATCCCGTGCTTGCGGGCGATCCAGGTGAGGTAAAACGGATCGATCGGTATGCAGTGCCCGCCCAGGCCGGGGCCGGGATAAAACGCCGCGTAGCCGAACGGCTTCGTCTTAGCCGCGTCGATCACTTCCCACACGTCGACGCCCATCCGCTCGCACAGCAGCTTCATCTCGTTGACCAGCGCGATGTTCACCGCCCGGTACGTGTTCTCGAGAATCTTGCACGCCTCGGCCGCCTCGCAGGACGACACGGGCACGACCTGCGCGACGGCGGGCCGGTAGAGCGCCTCGGCCACGGCGGCGCTCGCCAGATCGTTGCCGCCGACGACCTTCGGAATCCGCGCTGCCGTGTAGTTGGGATTGCCCGGATCTTCGCGCTCGGGGCTGTAGGCGAGAAAGAAGTCGCGGCCCGGTTCGAGCCCCGTCGCGGCGAGAATCGGGAGCACGATGTCGCGGGTCGTTCCCGGATACGTCGTGCTTTCGAGCACCACGAGCTGCCCGGGCCGCAGGATGCTAGCAATCGCCTGAGCGGTCGCGATCACGTGACTCAGGTCGGGCTCGCGCGTCTCGGTGAGCGGCGTCGGCACGCAGATAAGAATCGCGTCTGCGCTCGCCAGTCGCGCGACGTCCGCGGTGGCGGAAAACCGCTCGTTCATCACCCACGTGCGCAGCGTGGCCGAGGGGATGTGCCCGATGTAGCTCTCGCCGGCGCGGAGCTTGTCGATCTTGGTTTGGTCGAGATCGAAGCCGAGCACCGGGAAGCCGGCGTCGACAAACGCCGCCGCCAGCGGCAGGCCGACGTAGCCGAGCCCCATGATCCCGACGGTCGCGGTGCGCGCCTCGATCCGCCGCTCGAGCGTTTCCCGCGACGACGGCAACGGCGTCGCCGGCGCGGCAACGGGCTCGGCGGCGCTAAGCTGAAACACGGCCAT
>JANOIK010000024.1:0-9704 GCA_031407585.1 Planctomycetota bacterium
TCGCGGCAGCCACACGGCGTCCACGCCGCGACGGAATTGTCGTTGGCGATTAAACTGAATGGCATGATCGCTCGCCTTTCTGCCGCCGTCGCCCTGGTGCTCTTCGCCGCTGACGGTGCTGGAGCGGCGCCGGTGGCCATCGTGAACGCGGGGTTCGAGGCGGCCTATCTGGGCGGCAACCTGCCACCGCAGTACATGGGCGACGTGCCCGCGACGGCGTTTCCCGTAGGCTCCGCGCCGAGCGGGTGGCAAACCTACGGCGCGGTGGGCGGAAATGTCTTCATCGGCGTCCTCAACCCGGGCGTGCAGGCCGTCGAGCCGCTGGCCACGTATTTCCCTGCCGGCGCGGCCGAGGGGGACAATGTTGCTCTCACGTTCTTCGACGGCCACGCGGGCGGCGGCGAGTTTGGCATTCAGCAGACGCTCGGCGCTACGCTCACGACCAACACCGTCTTTACGCTCACCGTTGAGATCGGCAATATCGCCTCGGGCGTCAGCGTCGTGCAGCCTTACGCGAGTTTTGGCAACTTCGACCTCCGCGGCTTCCCTGGTTATCGCGTTGAGCTTACCGCCGGCGGCGTCGCGATCTTGGTCGACAACGACACGCTCAACCCTGGCGAAGGGCTGTTCGAGACTTCGACCGTTCGTCTCGTCGTGGGAGACGAGCACGCGCGCCTTGGGCAATCGCTCGGCATCCGGCTGGTGAATCTCAACCAGCAAGACGTCAACGACCCAGTCGTGGATCTTGAGGTGGACTTCGACGACGTACGTCTCGACGCCACGGCGCTGTCGCCGGCCGATTTCAACGGCGACGGCTCCGTGAACGGCGTCGACCTGGAGTTTTGGGGCGACGCCTACGGCGCCACGGCCGTCGGCGACGCTGACGGCGACCTCGATACGGATGGCGACGACGTTCTGATTTGGCAGCGGGAGATGGCGATTCCCCAAGCTTTGGCGGCGAGCTTCACCGTGCCGGAGCCGGCGGCGGCGATGCTTGCGGCGCTGGCGTACGGAACCGTGCTGCGAGTCTCGGGACGGCGATCGCGGGGCTAACGGCTCCGCGGCGGGGAACGTTCAGAGTGGGTGTCCGCAGTCTGCTGGCTTGCGCGGTTGTCTCGCAATTGCTCGGGGCGAAAAATTGACCTTCCCGCGGGCAGCGATCATCGTAACCCTTGCCGGCCGAATCGAGCCCCTTCCCTATGCCGCACCTCACGCCTCTTCGTTGTGCTGTCCTTTGCACCATCGCGTGCATGGCCGCGGGTGCGCGCGGCGCCTCGGATTTGTGGCGCGTTCAAGAGGTGTTCACGGACGTCACGGGGTCGATTCAATACATCGAGCTCACGACGACCGAGCCCAATGAGTTCCTGGTGACCAATCACGCGCTGACCGTCACGTCCGATGGCACGCCGGCGACAGTGGTGCTCAACCATAACCTCGCGGGTCAGCCGACGACGGCCAACCGGACGTTCCTCGCGGCGACCAGCGGGTTTGCGGCCCTCGCCGGCAGCGTGACGCCCGACTTCACGATCCCCAGCAACTTCATCAAGCCCGGCGCCAACTGGATCAGCATCGACTTCGCGGGGATCGACTCGCTGAGCTTCGGGGGTTCGATCTTGCCGAAGAACGGTTTGTACTCGCTGGTCGACCACAACACGGCCGGGGTGGCGCACGTGTTTGCGGAGATCAATTCGCCGACCAACTTTGCCGGTGCATTGGGATTCATCAATGCCGGGACGCTGCCGCAGCCGGCCGACTTCGACGAAAACGGGACCGTCAACGTCACCGACTTCGGCTGGTGGCAAATCGGGTACGGAACTGAAACCGGCGCGTCCCACATCATCGGCGACGCCAACGCCGACGGGGCGGTCGACGGCGACGACCTGCTGGTGTGGCAGCGGCAGCTCGAGCAGACGATCGAAGCCGTTCCGAGCAGCATGGCCGTGCCCGAACCTACGGCGGCCGTTATACTTGCGGCGCTTCTGCTGGCTTCGGCTGGCCTCCGCGGCCGGCGTTAGCCCCCGGTTTGAAGAACCGGGGGCTAATTCCTGCCCCGCCGTGCGCGGCAATTCTTGGGAATTTCCTGACCGCGCTGGCATTTGCCAAGGGGCGATGGTACGTTATGCGGCAGTTCGAGCGACTGCGCTCGACCTTCCTCCAATTCAAGAGGCGACTACTGAAAGCAACTGTTGGCAACCATCTTACGTCTTGGCGTTACCCGTCTTGGTTGTTCCAGTTTTTCTCACGCTTTCAGAGGCCTCTCCATGAATCGACACTTCTTGAATCGTTACTGCGCGCTTGCCGCGCTGGGCTTCGCCGCCTCGGCTTGCCATGTCGCCGTCGGCCAGCAAATCATCGGCTACGGCGTCGACTCGTCCAACACGCTGTTCAGCTTCACCGTTACCGCGGGCCTGAGCAATGTCGCCAACGTACAGAACCGCGGCGCCGTCGGGGCCGTCGGCTTTCTGCCGGAGGGCATCGACTTCCGCCCCGGCACGAGCGATCTCTACGCCATCGACGTGGGTCCCAACGCCACGAGCGTTTATACGCTGAACATCACCACCGGCGCGTCGACGCTCGTGGGCAGCTTCACGTCCACCGGCGCGGGCTATGATCTGACTACCAATCAAACCTTTGGGTTCGATTTCAATCCTAAGACGCTTCAGGCCGGCGATAACAGCATGCGAATTCGCCTGGTCGGCACCAGTGGAACGAACTTGCGGCTCAACTCGAACACGGGTCAAATTGCCGTGATCGATCCCAACGTGGCGTTCGGCAACGGCAGCTCGCCGTTCATCGACGCCGCGGCGTATATCAACAACACGCCCGCGACATCGGGAACCACGGCGTTATTCGACATGGATTCGCGCAACGACGCGCTGCTTTCGCAGAACCCGGCCACGGGAGTGGTCGCTACGATCGGCTCCTTCGGCGTCGGGATCGATGCAAATCGCAACATTCACTTCGACATCGTGACGGCGCCCGGCGACGCCGACGACGGCATCGGCGGCGACTTCGGCTTTGCCGTGCTGCGGCGCACCGCGACGTCCAACAATGCGTACTTGGTCTACGACGTAAATTTGGGCACTGGCGCGACGACGCAAGGCCGGCTCGTCGGACCGGTGGATGCGCCTCGTAACTTCGACGGCGGGTTCGCGGCACTGCCCGTCCCCGAACCGGCCGGAGCGGCGCTCGCGCTGGTCGCGTGCGCTGCGCTGTGGCGTCGACGACTGGCTTAGCTTCGACCGGCGGGCAGCATGCCGTGTCGGTAGAAAAACACGCCTGACGGAGGCCAACCTCCGTCAGGCGTGCTGTGTTTCCGCTGAGTGGCGAGCGTGCTCAGTTCGCTGGAGACACCGGCGGCAGCGCCACGGCGGCGCCGCTCTGGTCGCTGGCCTCGAAGTAGATCGCTTGCTGCAGGCCGCTCGCATCCGACGGGGCCGCGATGGCTGAGGCCGGATTGATCAGTTGGATGCCCGGCGGCGTCTCGGCGCTGGTTTGTACGACGCCTCGGTCGATCGCGGGGCGGCTCGCAGCACGGATTTTCGCCGGCTGGGCCAGGACCACGGGCGCCGCGGCGGATTGCATCCAAGCCGGGCGGCCTACGGTCGCGCCGAACAAGTCTTGCAAGTCGGCCGGCAGCGCCGGCGGGGCGTCGTCGCCCTGCATGTTGGGCGCGTGGTTAATCGAGGCGGGATTGAAACTCGCCGGCGCCGCGCCGCCAGCGGCGGGCAGTGGTTCAAACGAAGCAGGCTCGATCATCCAGGACGGCGGCGTAGGCGGCGCGGCCCCGAACGGATCGATCGGCGCCGTCGGATCCGGCAAGGCGTCCGGAGCGGCGTCGCCCGGAGGCGTGAGGTCCACGGGCGGAACAGCGTCCTCTGCGGCCGGCTCGGCGCCCGCGCCTGCATCGACTCCGGCGGCCGCATCGGCCGCAGGCGCGTCGGCCGGCACAGCCGGGCCGGACCCGGCTGCATCGGGCAGCGTGGGCGCCGGTACGGCGGTTTTATCTTTGGGGTCTTTCTTGGGACCTGTTTGTCCCTCTTCGCTCACGCCAGGCAGCTTGGGGCCGCCGAGCGACTCTTCTTGGTCGCCGCCCGCCGCCTCTGTCGGCGCTGCCGCAGCATCGCCTGGGAATCGGCGCCAGCGCGTCTGATACCAGCCCCACGATTCGTAGTTGGGTAGACAAACGCCGTCGGGCGAGCACGGCGGAATGGGCGCCGAGCCAGCGCCCAGCGACGCGGACGTCGCGGCCGCGAGCAGGCCGCCGACGAAGAGCTTCGGCGCGAGTGATCGAGTGAATCGCAGCGGACCAGCCATAGCGGGAATCCTTAGTCTGCAAATGGGTCCAACAGTTTTCTGTGGCTTGTGAGGACCAGCCGCGCTCAGTCGCTCGTGCGGATCGAGCAGCGGCACGGCCGGTCCTCCTAGACGATCGCTAACTTAGAATTAGAACGTGTTGCCCAAGCCGAACCGCACGATGCGGTTGGCCGTCGAGGTGCCCAGCGAGATGATGCCGAAGATCCGCTCGAAGGGCAGCAAGAACTTGACGGTCGAGTTGTTGAAGAGCGTCAGGCGGTCCTGAGCGATGAACAGTCGGTCGCCCGGCATGAGCTGGTAGTTGGTGGCCGTGGAGGCTCCGCGCGAGATGTCGGTCCAGTTGACCTGCAGGATTTGCTCGCAGCCGACGCCGTTGGGCGCGGGGCGGGCGATCCACATCTTGGTCGAGGACACCTGCGAGATGCCGCCGAGGTTGGCCACGGCGTCGATGACGGTTTCGTTGCCCGTGATGGGGGCGCGCACCACGTCGTCGCCCAGGCCGGCGCCCTGCGTGATGATGTAGTATACCTTGCTGTTGTAGGC
The DNA here is from genome assembly GCA_031407585.1 of Planctomycetota bacterium. Classification (GTDB taxonomy): domain Bacteria; phylum Planctomycetota; class Planctomycetia; order Pirellulales; family Lacipirellulaceae; genus Lacipirellula. The sequence goes on from JANOIK010000024.1 coordinate 4,861, forward strand.
CAGCACGTCGACGAACACTTCAGGGTCGTCGAGCTGAGAGGTGAGTTGTTGCTCGATAGCCGCGCGGGCTTCTTCGATGGTCATGCCCGCCACGAACACGGCGCCGTAGGTGCCGAGATTGATGCGGCCGTCCATGGCCACGAGGTGCTGGCCCGTGATTGCCTGGGCTCCGCTGGAGGCGAGCAGCGAGACCGACACTTCCGCGTCGGTGAGGATCCGCGAGAGCTGCTCGCGAATTTCCTCTTCCGATTCCTCGATCGTCAGGTCCACGACCTTGATGCGGCCGTAGGTGGGGCCGAGGTTGACGCTGCCGTCGGCGTCGACGTTGTACTGATCGTCGATGGGCTGCTCGGGAAAGGCTCCGACGACGCGGATGAGCAGCACGTCGAACGTTTCAATGCGGTGCGGCGACTTGGGAACGAGCTTCACGCCTTCGACCAGAAGGATATCCGGTGGCTCGATGACGTAACGCGGCAGGGTGACTTTCTCGAGCTCGCGCGGCACGCTGCTGGTGGGCGGCGGTCCCGGAGCCGTGAGCGGCACGGAGTTGCGTGGTTCCATGAACGACGTGCAGCCGACGGAGCCGGCCAGCGCGGCGACCAGGAGCAATGCGAAGCCGCCAGAAGTGGTGTGGCACGCCTTCATGAGTGAAATCCCGCTCGAAGAGACGCTGTGGGTCGCCAGCCGCGATCGATCGCCCGCAACGGGAATCGAAAGCGCGGCGCCGCTTATGTGATAGTTACAATGCGTATAATCGGAAAAGCTTCACAGCGACTTTGCCCCGAGTGGCGATTTCGTACGGATTTGCCAGAGCGGGGCGAATGCGCGTCGCTAGCGACGCTGGCAGGGAACGCCGCCGCGCCGCGTTCCTCGCACTGGCTGGCGATCGGGCCCCAAGGGGTTTTTTCAGGTGTTCGCGCTTCAGCAGTCCGAACACCGACCCCGGGCGCGGCGTAATCCGTACAACCAAGAGAGTCGCCTAAGTCGCTGAAGCCGCAAGAGATACAGCGTTCGCACCAGGGGTCCAAACGTTTGACAGTTCACCGACGCCCGCATATTCTCAATTTTTGAGCTCTGCGGATGTGGCGCTATCGCCGTTGGCCATTCGGCCCGCGAAATTCGGTCCGCGTCCGACGGAGCCCTCTCGGGGTGATGGATTCCCCCGCAGGTTCTCTTGATCTGCCCCGCGCGTGCGACGAGTGCACGGCCGGGCCACCACCGTACGTTCTTCAGCAAGGGCTTCGAGCAACCCCATGAGTTTTGCAATACACGACTTTGATGAAGCACGTCCGATGGACGACGCGTCGGCGAAGACCGCGTGGATCGTGTTCGGCGGCCTGCTAGCGTTGCTCGTGATCGGCTATTCGGACACGATCCTTTTTGCCGCGACATTCTGGAACAAGGGCCTGTATTCGCACGGCTGGATCGTGCCGCTGATCGCGGGCTACCTGTTCTGGTTCCGCAAGCGGCCCATGATGGAAACCAAGGACATGGACCGGTGGATCGGCGTCGCCGCGCTGGTCGTCTTCCTGGCGATTCGCGTGTGGGCGTCGTATTTCGACTACAACATCCCCGACCGGGCGTCCTTCATTGGGGCGCTGCTGGCGTGCTGCCTGATCGCGGGCGGGCGCTACCTACTGCTCTACGCGGGCCCGGCGCTCGCATTTCTGGCGTTCATGTTTCCGCTGCCGTCGTTCTTCGAGAACACGCTGCTGATGAAGCTGCAAACCTGGGCCTCGGTGGCGAGCACCTGGGTGTTGCAATTGCTGGGTGTGAGCGCGGCTCGCAACGGCAACGTCATTTCGATCGACACGATCAACGATTTGACGGTCGCCGAGGCGTGCAGCGGGCTCCGCATGCTTACGATCTTCATCGCCTTTTCCGTGGCGCTGGTGATGATCATGGACCGTCCCTGGTGGGATAAGGTCATCATGCTGCTCAGCGCGATTCCGATCGCGCTGGCCAGCAACGTCGTGCGGATTGTATCGACCGGCCTGTTGACCCTGGCGTTCGGCGGAGACACCCCGTGGCTGCAGGGGCTGATTCACGACTGGGCGGGCCTGGCGATGATGCCGGTCGGCTTGGGCCTGTTGTGGATCGAGATGACGATCCTGTCGCGACTGACAATTCCCGTGGATGCGGGCGACTACGGCACGTTTGGCGCGGCCTCGGCGTTGCGATAAGGCATCACGGGCGTTGCCTCGCGGCGACGCTCAGCGATGCGAAAGGCGGCCTAGACCCGCCGAAATGCGTGGTTTTCGCGGTATTTGGCGGACTGGTCCGGGGGTTGCATGCCGTCGGCATCACACCTTGGCATGACTCAATAAGCTGAAGTTTCTCCTCGGCGCGTCGGTAGTGCTTTTCAAGAGAGGCGATTCGAACATGGCAAAGCAGGGATCAGACTTTACGGGACCGCAAACGATGGCGCCGCAAGACGGCGCGTCTCGAGCGATGGTGGCCGCTCCCGCGATGCCGCCGGGAATGCTCGGCATGCCCGCCTTCGCACCGCGTGGACCAGAAATCCTGGTCGGCGGATTCAATCAAACGTGGCTGGTCAACTGCCTGCGGCGGCGGTGGCTCATGGCGACCCTCCTGGGCCTGCTGATCGGCGGCCTCACCGCCGGCGCGCTCATTCTGTTATTCCCCCTGTCGTCGCGCATCACCTCGTACCTCGAGGTCAAGGCCACGGACGAGTCCGACGGATTCGAAACCGACAAGCGGCCCGTCAATCCGCTGCAAATCCAACGCGACGCGAACATGCATCCCGCGCTCATCAAGAGCTCCATGGTGCTTGAAGGAGCCCTCTTCAGCAAAGGCATCAACGAACTCCAGGCCGTGCAAGACCACAAGGGCGAGGAAGTCCAGTGGCTGCTCGACGAATTGAAGGTGAGCTTCGCGGCGGACAGCCCGATTCTGGAGCTTCGCTACGAAGGCGATGAAGAGGCTGCGGACATGATCAAGGTCGTGAACGCCGTTGTGAAATCTTACAAAGAAAACGTGCTCATGCAGGAGCAGGTGAGCGTCAATGCGACGCAGGACGACCTGACGCGCGTGGTCGCCGCGGTCAAGGCCGAACTGCAGCGCAACCTGGAACTCATGAAGCTGAAGGAAGAAACCAGCGAACAAGCGGCGTTCGTCGAGATCCGGTATCCGAAGCTCAAGGCGGACATTCAGCTCTACCAGAGTCAGCTCATCCAGCTCGATAGCGAAATCGCCGACATCGAGGTGATGAAGCAGATGGCGATCATGCAGGCCCAGTCCTCGTCGGCGCTCGACGCGGCCGTGTCCGCAGAGATGGACAAGGATCCCACGATCGCCATGTACAAAGAGCAGATGTTTGCCGTGACCCAGCAGATGCAGCAGCTTTCGGCCGCGGGCAAGAATCCTAACAGTGCTCCGATTCGTCGGCTCCAGTCGCAACTCGCGCAGACCGAGCAAATGATGAAAGAATATCGAGAGAAGGCTGAGGCCGAGGCCCGAGTCAGGCTCTCCAAGATCCCGAACGAGGCCCTGCGGGCCGCGATGATCGAGTTTGAAGTGCGGTCCAAATACTCCGCCGACAAGCAGGCGGAGTTGACCAAGCTGCAGGCCGACGCGGAGAAGGAAATCGAGGAAGGCTCGATCGTCGATCCCGAGCTCGAGATGTTGCAGCAGGAAATCGAATCGCAGCAGGAGCTGGTGGCGACGCTCAATCAGAAGATTCTGCAGGCGGCCGCGAAGCGACGGCAAATGGACCAGAGCGCTGCTCTTCGTCCCGGCGAGGCTTCGGCGTACGAAAAAGTGATCGTGCGGCAGGATGCTCGAGCCACGGAGCAGATCAATGTTTACGACCGGTGGGCGATTGCCGGCGTCGGCGGCACGGCCGCGCTCGCGCTCACCTGTTACGGCGTTGCTTTGATCGAGTTTCGCCGCCGTCGTCTGAACGGTCCTTCCGACATCGACGAAGGCTTGGGCCTGCGGGTGCTCGGCGTGTTGCCGCCGGCGTCGCTCAAGGCGATTGCGGGCAACAGCCTGGTGGCCACGCAAGTCGCCGAAGCCATCGACAACGTGCGGGCGACGATCATGCACGACTCGACCTCGCGTCCGCGGCAGGTGGTGATGATCACCAGCCCGGCCACGATGGAAGGCTCGACCACGGTTGCCGCGAGCCTGGCGTTGAGCCTGGCCCGGGCCGGCCGCCGCACGCTGCTGATCGACGGCGATCTTCGCTCCCCGGCACTGCACAAGCTGTTCGGCTTGGCGCTGGAGGACGGCTTCAGCGAAGTGCTGCGAAGCGAGATCGACCTGGCAGACGCGATACGTCCCACCAGCACCGAAGGCTTGCACCTGCTGCCGGCCGGCATCTGCGATATGGACGCGATCCATGCCCTGGCGACGGATCAGCCGCAGGCGATCTTCGACAAGCTGCGGGATCAGTTCGACTTTGTGGTGATCGACTCGCCGCCGGTGCTGGGCATTTCGGACGCCCTGTCGCTTGGCCAGTACGTCGATGGCGCCGTGCTCACGGTGCTGCGTGATCACAGCGAGATTCGCCGCATCCACCAGTCGATCGAAGCCCTGCGTAGCATGGGCGTGCGGGTCATCGGCTCGGTGGTCAACGGCGTGCCGACCAAGGCCGACCGTCGCATGGTGCGTCTGCACCAGGCGAGCCAGCAGCGGCAGCCCCGCCTGGCCGCGAAGCCGGCCGCGACGGCGGGTAGCGACGACGCCGAGATCAGCGATTTCGAGTCCTAAGCCGTTTTCATCGCGATGCAAACCTGGCGTGGGGGCGGCCGGGGGGGGCGGCCGCGGTTTTTTTTTGTTTTTTAAAATTACGGGGGGCAACCCCCCGCGGGGGGGGGGGG
>JANOIK010000065.1:0-3015 GCA_031407585.1 Planctomycetota bacterium
CAGCCACATCCGCAGCAGGTCGAGAATGCCGATGCCGGCGCCGGTCATCACCGACTGAATCCACAGCCGGAAGAACCGCGTGATCACCGCCAGCGCGATCACCACGACGATAAACGCGATGAGCAGCGCGATCGCCCACACGACCGTGGAGTCCGGCCATTCGACGGCCAGGGGAGTGAGTTCGGCAAATCTGGGCATGGCAAGCGAGTCTCCGGCGCCGCGGGAAGGGGTGCCGCCTCATTGTCCTGCCGCCGCGCAGGCAATGCAAGGTTGAGCTGGAAGCCGCTTGTCTGGGTGGCACGCCCAAGTCCGCGCGGGGCGTGGTTGCATCACTATGCCGGATTGCTTGGCAACCACGCCCTGCGGAGGACCTTGGGCGTGCCATCCGACGTGGCCATGTCCGCCGAAACAAGGACATGCTCTCGCGGACGAGAGCATTCCACCCAATGCGTTACTATGTCCGAGGCTCGTCAAACCCCTCCAGCCCCTCGAGCCCGAACTCCTGAATCGGCCGCTGGAGCACATCGTCCGGCCGCAGGTCGGCGGTTCGAACCTCGTGAGCCCGCGCCGGCCGCACCATCACGCGGTTGCCGCGCACCTCGACGACGATCACTGGTTCGCCCTGGTCGATCGCGAGGCCCTGGCTTATCGCGTCGATGAGTTGGCCGTCGATCAGCACCGACCCGCTGGGCAGCATTTTCGACTGGGCCAGCCCAACGCGCCCCACGAGGCTGCGCCGCGGCTCGTCGGGCTTCACCTGGTCCTCGCTCGGCGCCTCCCCCAGAAACGCGCGGCCCATCGGCGTCTTCGGCCAGAATTTGAAGGCCAAACTCAGCACGATCGGCACGGCGAACAAGGTGATGGCCATGAAGCTCAGCCCGGTGGTCGAATCACGCCGAAACGCCATCACCAGGCTCGCGGCCACCGCCATCGTCGCCAGAAAGCCGAAGATGCCGCCCGAGGGAATAAAAACCTCGAGCACCAACAGCCCGCAGCCGAGGACCAGCAGAAGGACAGCCCAGCCGAGAGGATCCAACAGGTTCATGGCGCTATAACATCCGGGGTGCAACGGCCGCGCTCTCGCGGACGCTCCCATTGTACCGCCTTGGGCCAGGAAACGGCAAAGCGAGGCTACGCCCGGCGAACGACGACGCGGTGCGCATGGGCCGACACGACAATCACCGCCGAACCGCGATCCACGGGCTCGCCCTGTGCAATCACGTCGATCAACTCCTCGTCGATCAGCGCCTTGCCCGCGGGAAGCAGGTCGGTCACCGCCTCGCCTTCGCGCCCCACCAGGTGCATGTAATCGGCCAGCGCCTCGCGATGTGACAGCTCCACGCGGTCCTCGGGCGCCGGCGGCTCCAGCACCATGCGGTTGAAGATCGGCGCCTTCGGCAGGAACCGCCGCGTCGCCAATGCCAGGATGATCATCGCCGTGCCGGCCGCGACGATCATCCCCATCGAGTGGGTCACCGTCTCTAGCTCGGCTTGCGTGTGCGGCACGACGAACGTCTGGCTGGCCAGCACGAGCGAGAACAACACCATCAGCCCGCCGGTGAGGCCGAACACCGCCACGCCCGGCGCGACGAACACCTCCAGCAGCATCAGCACGATGCCGCCGACAAATAGCAGAATCTCCAGCGACCCCGCGGTGCCTTCCAGGTAGTTGCTCCAGAAGAACAGCAGAAACGCGACGGCCGCCACGACGCCGCCGACGCCGATGCCCGGCGTCTTCAGCTCGATATACATGCCGATGAAGCCCAGGAACAGCAGGAATGTCGCGAGCCCGGGCGACGCGAGCGCCTGGATGAGCGTGAGCGCCCAGTTGGGCTCGACCGCCTCAACGTGGTCGATGCTGTAGAGCCGCTTGAGCTGGTCGAACCCGTCGACCGTTTGCCAGGCGACGCCCGCAGCCGTGGCCTGAACGCCGGTGATGGCCAGCGGGGCGTTGTTGGCAGCGAGCGCGGCGCCGCGATTCCAGTTGACCGCGTCGGCCAGCGACGCCGCGTCTTCGGCGCTCATCAGCCGCACTTCGCCGGTAGTCTTGTTGCGATAGCTCGCGATTTCGATCCGGCCGTCGAGCATCGCGGCAAGCAGCGACCAGCTCCGTTCGGTGCGAGCGGCGAGCGAGTCACGGATCGACGCCACCGCGGCGGCTTGCTCGATCGCGTCATCGTGCGGCTGCGGCGGGCCGTTGCGCGGGCCCGGGCCGGCCCATGGCGGTGGAAGCTGGCGATTGTCTCGCGGCGGCGGCCCCGGAGGCTGCGGTCCGCCCTGCCCCGTCGGTCCGATCCCGAGCGTCGCCGTCGGATGCATCACCAGTTGATCGCAGGAGAGCGCGATCACGGCCGCCCCGCCGCGCGCCTCCACGGGCACGTAGGCCACGGTGCGCACCGCGTTGGGGTCGAACCCGGCAAGCGTCGACGCGATGTCGAGACACGCGGGCAGGTCGCCGCCCACGCTATCGATCCGCACGCACACCCAGTTGGCGCCCGCGGCGACCTTGTTCGTTATGAGCGTCTTGAGTTGGGCCGCCGACCGCGGCGTCACTTCGCCCTTGATGTCGATCGTGATCGCCCGCCACTCGGCCAGCATCGTGCGATCTTCGTTGAGCGACTCCACCGACACATCGAGCGCCCGGGCCAGTTCCGCCCGCTCGCCGGCCAGGTATTTCACAAAGCCGAACTGCCGTCCCTCGCGCCCCGTGAACCGCGCGAGCGTACCCGCAGCGACGAGCGTCTCCTCGTCGATCACTTCGTGGTCTGCGCGAAACGCCTCGACTTCGCCGCGCAGCAGGAACCGCAGGCCCTCATCGCTCTCGATCTGCACGACCTCGACCGTGGGGTCGATCATTCCCACCGCCAGCGCCGCGGGCATGACCCGCCGCGCGTCGGCCACCTCGCGGTACGCGGAGATAACCGTGTCGCTGGGGCCGCCCTCGGCGGCGGGCTCGTCGACGCCTGCCTCGCCGATCTCGGCGTCGCTGGCCATCACGATCTCTTCGCAGGCCAG
>JANOIK010000107.1:0-1510 GCA_031407585.1 Planctomycetota bacterium
CAATCAGACTCCTCCCATTGGTCCGGCCACCAACTGGCATCAAATCGGCAGTAACCTGTCAGGATCGTTCGTGCCCTCGTCCAATGTGTACCTGCAGGCGGCCAGCGGCGCCCCCGATGGATTCGCCGTGTCCATGCAGACGCCGAACTTCTCGGGGACTCCGGCGGATTCTGTCGCGGTGGGAATGTCCCAGAGCGGCTTCCAACCCCCTATGCTTAACGTCCAGGCCGTGAAGTTCGATGCCGACGGCGACGTGTTCACCGGCAGCACAGCCATGATTCCGGGGCTGCAAACGGGGCAAAAGCTCTACGATGTGGCGGTTTCGCAGTTCGGCGAGATTGGCGCCGTCACGCAGTCGGCTGGCGGGTCGGGGGTGCTAACGTTCTGGCAGCAAAGTCCTCTCCTGGCGGGCCGATGGATTTCGAGCCCTATCAACCAGTCAGAGAATGACGGAGTCTTGTTCGGTCCCTCGGCCGACTTGGCTTACGACTCCTCGTCTGGCCCGCACGTGGTCGGCGTCAACCGCCTGAGCTCCAATAACACGGTCGCCGCTCACCGGTTCAACGTGATGACCGGCGCCTGGACGTCGTCGATCCTCGACGTCGGGCTCAACGGCCCTCCCATCGCTGACGTAGCTGCGGCTTCGAACGACGCGGGCATTGTGGGCGCTGCCTGGGTAAACTTCGGCGCGCTGAAATATGCCTTCCTGGACACCAACAATCCAGCGCCCCATTGGGTCGTTACGACGGTTACCAGCGTCACGCCAAGTGGCGTGCCGTTGGAAATGTCGCAAGGCGTGGGATTGGCTTATGACAAGTCGGGGCTGCCAGTAATTTCCTTCGTCAAGCGCAGCAACCGTCAAATCTGGATCGCGTACGACCCGCCGCTCTTGGGCGGCGTCACGCCAATCGCGGGCGACTTCAACCGCGACGGCCGCGTGGACGGCGACGACCTGGCCCAATGGCAAGCGGGCTACGGCGAAGGCAGCGCTGCGGACGCCAATGGAGATGGTCGCAGCGACGGGGACGATTTCCTCGTTTGGCAACGCAATCTTTCCGTCGAAACGAATCCTGCCGCCGCGGCCGTCCCCGAGCCGGCAGCGGCATCACTTGTTATCGCCGCCGCGTCGGTTCTTTTCGGCGCGTCGCGGCGTCGCAGTGCTCCATCACGGCAAATCGTCAACTCTCGCACTTAAGAATTCGAACAGGATCCCATGGCCGCCACTATTTATTACGACAAAGACGCCGACCTCAACGACCTCAAGGGCAAGACTGTCGCCATCATCGGCTACGGCTCGCAGGGCCATGCCCATGCCCAGAACCTCCGCGACAGCGGCGTGAAGGTCATCGTCGGCCAGCGGCCGGGCGGCGCCAATTACGATCTGGCCAAGAGCCATAACTTCGAGCCGATGTCCGCCGCCGACGCCGCCAAGCAAGGCGACGTCATCAACATCCTGCTGCCGGACGAGCTGCAAGCCGACGTCTACAAGTCCGACATCTTGCCGCACCTC
>JANOIK010000109.1:0-1753 GCA_031407585.1 Planctomycetota bacterium
GAGGTGCGGCAAGATGTCGGACTTGTAGACGTCGGCTTGCAGCTCGTCCGGCAGCAGGATGTTGATGACGTCGCCTTGCTTGGCGGCGTCGGCGGCGGACATCGGCTCGAAGTTATGGCTCTTGGCCAGATCGTAATTGGCACCGCCGGGCCGCTGGCCGACGATGACCTTCACGCCGCTGTCGCGAAGATTCTGGGCATGGGCGTGACCCTGGGACCCGTAACCAATGATGGCGACGGTCTTCCCCTTGAGTGCGTTGAGGTCGGCGTCTTTGTCGTAGTAGATAGTGGCGGCCATGGGATCCTGTTCGAGTGTTAAGTACGAAAGTTGACGATTTGCCCTAAGCCCTGCGACGTCGCGAGGCGCTGACAACCGACGCCGCTGCGACGATCAACAGGGATGTCGCCGCTGGCTCAGGAACGGTTGCGGCGGAAGGATTCGTTGGGACGGCAAGATTGCGTTGCCAGGCCAGAAGATCGTCGCCGTCGGTGCGGCCGTCTCCATTGGCATCCGCGACGGCGCCATCGCCGTAGCCCGTTTGCCACTGGGCCAGGTCGGCGCCGTCGACGCGGCCGTCACGGTTAAAGTCGCCCGCTGTTATCGGGACGCTGTTCACCAGCGGCGGATCGTACGCGACCCAAATCTGGCGGTTACTGCGCTCGACGAAGGAAATCACCGGCAAACCCGACTTGTCATACGCCAACCCCACGCCTTGCGCAAGTTCCAACGGTGAGCCGGTGGGCGTGACACTGGTCACCGTCGTCACGGTCCAATGGGGCGCCGGTGCGTTGGTGTCTAAGTAGGCGTACTTCAGCGCGCCGAAGTTCACCCAAGCGGCGCCAACGATGCCGGCCTCGTTCGATGCCGCGGCGACGTCGGCAATCGCAGGACTCCCGGACGAGGCGACATCGAGAATCGAGGATGTCCAGTCGCCGGTCATTACGTCGAACCGGTGAGCGGCGACTTCGTTGTTGGTGCCCAGTCGGTTGACGCCGACCACGTGCGGGCCGGACGAGGTGTCGTAGGTCAAGTCGACCGAGGGGCCAAACAGCGCCCCGTCATTCTCCGATTGGTCGATAGGACTCGAAATCCACTTGCCCGCGAGCAACGGACTTTGCTGCCAGAACGTGAGTACTCCCGACCCGCTGGACGACTGCGTCACGGCGCCCACCTCACCGAACTTTGAAATCGCGACGTCGAAGAGCTTAAAGTTGGGGGTGAGCCCGGGGATCAAGCTGGAGCTGGCGGTGAACGCGTCGCCGTCGGCGTCGAACTTCACGGCTTGCATGCCGGCCATGGGAGATTGGAACCCGCCCTGGGACGTACCGATGGCGACGAAATCCGTCGGAATACTCGAGACGATTTGGGTTTGCAGGGACACAGCGAATTTATCGGGCGCAGTGCTGGCCGCCTGCAGGTACACGCCGGACGAGGGGACGAACGACCCCGACAGATTGCTGCCGATCTGATGCCAGTTGGTGGCGGGACCAATCGGCGGAGTCGCATTGGGGACTGGAAACAAGGAGTATGCGTTGAGGCTGCTTTGGTCGATGGCGTAGACGACGGGCCAGCTCAGATTGCTCCGCATCGACAGGGCCGTTTGCGGAGTGCTCAACGTCGTGCGAAACCCGGTTCGCTGAAAGTTCCAACTGAGGTTGTCGGCATTTGCGTTTGAAGACGCGATTGCGAGAATCAGACCGCCGAGAGCCAGCTTACGTGCGTTCATTGCGATGGACTCCCAAGAAAAGTGGTG
>JANOIK010000115.1:0-3383 GCA_031407585.1 Planctomycetota bacterium
TGGCGGTCGGCGCGCAGGACCGGCATCGCCGCCAAATTGAAGCAAGACATGCTCGACCGCGGCATGTCCGCCGAAGAGATCCGCATCGTGCTCGAGGCGGGCGGCTAGGTTGCCGAGATCCCGACAAAGTTGGAGCGGCCAGCGATCTCTTTCAGCGCATCGCCAGAATTGGCCGCAGATAAACGCGGATTGACGGGATCAGCGCGAATCAGAGAATCCAAATTGGATCCGCGCGAATCCGCTCAATCCGCGTTCAATTCCCTCCTTCGCCTTGGTCCTAATCCTAATCTTACTCCTAATCTTAATCGAACTCCGAAGAGCCAAGGCGAGATTAGGATTAGGAGTAAGATTAATATCGGATGAGTCGCTCCGCTTCACTTCGCGAGCGCTAGCTCCCCGTCCTGGTTAGCGAACAGCGGCAACTCCTCATCCTCATCCCCGCTCCGCGTGTTCCGCCCGTACCACATCTCCGCGAGCGACTGGAACACCACGTAGAACACGGGCACGAAGAACACCGCCAGAATGGTCGAGGCGAGCATCCCGCCGAACACGGCCGTGCCCAGGGCGCGCTGCCCCGCGGCGCCGGCGCCGTTGGCGATCACCAGCGGCGTCACGCCCAGGATGAATGCGAAGCTGGTCATGAGAATCGGGCGGAACCGCAGCCGCGCCGCCTCGATCGCCGCTTCGCGGATGCTCTTGCCCATGCGCCGGTGATCGGTGGCGAACTCCACGATGAGGATCGCGTTCTTGCTCGCCAGCGCGATGATCAGCACGATGCCGATTTGCGTGAACAGGTTGTTGTCCATGCCCCGCAGCGACGTCGCCCCGATCGCTCCCAGCACGCCGAGCGGCACGACCAGGATGACTGCCAGCGGCGTGAACCAGCTCTCGTACTGGGCCGCCAGCACCAGGTACACGAGCAGCACGGCCATGCCGAACACCATGACCGCTTCGTTGCCGACGCGCTTCTCCTGGAACGACACGCCGGACCACTCGTAGCCGATGCCCTGCGGGAGCGCCTTGGCGGCCGCCTGCTCCATGAGCGCGAGGGCCTGCCCCGAGCTGACGCCCGGCGCCGGGCCGCCGCGAACCACGGCTGACGGGTACATGTTGTAGCGGTTCACCACCTGCGGGCCGAACGACTCGCGCACGTCCGTCACGGTGCCCAGCGGGACCATTTGGCCGGTGTCGTTCCGCACCTCGAGCCGCGTGATGTCCTCGGGCCGAGCGCGGAATTTCTGATCGGCCTGAACGCGCACCTGGTAGGTGCGCTCGAATTTGTTGAAGTCGTTCACATACGCGCCGCCCATCGACGCCTGCAGCGTCGAGAACACATCGCCCAACGGCACGCCGAGCATCTTCACCTTCTCGCGATCGACGTCGACGAAAACCTGCGGCACGCCGGGGCGGAAGCTAGAGAAGACGCGGCCGAGCTGCGATTGCTGCCCGGCGCTGGCCAAGACCTCGCCGACGCCGAGCCCCAGGGCCGCACGCCCCGCGCTGCCGCGGTCCTGCACGTGCATCTCGAAGCCGCCGGTGGGGCTGAGGCCACGGATGGGCGGCGGCGGGAACGCGATGATCTGCGCTTCCTGAATGCTGCCGAGCCCGCCCATGAGCTGCCCCATCATCGCGTCCAGGTTGAGCCCCTTGGGAATTCGGTCGTCCCAAGATTGAAACGTGACGAACAGCGTCGCGAAGTTCGGCGCGTTGGAATTCTCGATAAATGACATGCCGCCAATGGCGAACCAACTGCCGACGCCTGGAGTCTTGCCGAGCACCTGGTCGACCTGCTTCAGCACCGCGCGCGTGCGCGGCTGGGCAGCCGCGTCCGGCAACGACACGCTCACCAGCGCGTAGCCCTGATCTTCGTTGGGAAAGAAGCCCGTCGGCACCCGCTGGTACCAAAACACGGTCGCCGCGATGAGCGCCGCGAACACGGCCATCGTGAGCCCCACGTGCCGGACGAGGAACCGCGTGATGGTCATGTACCGCGCCGAGGTCCAGTCGTACGCGCGATTGAACGCCCGGTAAAAGGCGTTCTTCCGCCCGGTCACGGGCCGCAGCCACAGGGCGCATTGCGCGGGCTTGAGCGTCATGGCGTTGATCGCGCTGATCAGCGCCGTCGCCGCGATCGTCAGCGCGAACTGCTGATAAAGCTTCCCCGTGATGCCGCCCAAGAACGCGCTCGGCAGGAACACGCTCATCAGCACCAGCGTGATGCCGATGATCGGCCCCAGCACCTCGTCCATCGCCTTGACGGTCGCCGGCTTCGGCGCCAGCCCCCGCTCGATGTGATGGGCCGCGTTCTCCACGACCACGATCGCGTCGTCCACCACGATGCCGATCGCCAGCACCAGGCCGAACAGCGTGAGCATGTTGACCGTGTAGCCCATCATCGCCATCGCGAAAAACGCGCCGATGAGCGTCACCGGCACGGTGGTCGCGGGGATGAGCAGCGCCCGCCAGTCTTGCAGGAACACCATGATGACGATTAGCACGAGCACGCCCGCCTCGAGCAGCGTCATATACACTTCGTGGATCGACGCCTCGACGAACTTCGTGGTGTCGAGCGCGAAGACGTACGACATCCCCGGCGGGAATTTCTGGGCCAGCCGGTCCATCACGCGGCGCACTTCCGCGGCCACGTCGAGGGCGTTGCTCCCCGGAAGTTGAAAAATGCCGATCGCCGCCGTGGGCCGTCCCTCGCGCAGGTTGTACGTGTCGTAGGTCAGGGCGCCCAGCTCCACCCGGGCGACGTCCTTCATCCGCGTCACGCGGTTGCCCTCGGTCGTCTTGATGACGATGTTGCGGAACTGCTCTTCGTCCGACAGCCGCCCGAGCGTGGTCACCGTGTACTGAAACGCGAGCTGCTCGCCGCTGGGCGACGGCGGCTGGTTGACCTGCCCGGCGGCCACCTGCACGTTCTGCTCGCGGATCGCGTTGAGCACGTCCTGCGTGGTCATGCCGCGGGCCTTCAGCTCCCCGGGGTCGACCCACACGCGCATGCTGTAGTCGGCGGCGCCGAACACCAGCACGTCGCCCACGCCGGCCACTCGGCTTAGCTCGTCTTTGAGATTCAGCGTGGCGTAGTTGCCCAGGAACAGGCCGTCGTACTTATCGCCTTCGCTCTGCAGTGCGATCGCCAGAATGATGTTGGGCGACTGCTTTTTCGCCGTCACGCCCTGCCGCCGCACTTCCTCGGGCAGAATCGGTTCGGCCGCGGACAGCCGGTTCTGCACCTGCACCTGAGCGACGTCCAGGTCGGTGCCGATCTCAAACGTCACCGTCAGCGTGTACGAACCGTCGCTCGAGGTGCTCGACATGTAAAGCATGTCGGGGACGCCGTTGACCTGCTGCTCGATGGGCGCCGCGACGGTGTTGGC
>JANOIK010000120.1:0-5079 GCA_031407585.1 Planctomycetota bacterium
CCATCCGACGCGGAAGATCCCCGGCATCGAGATGAACACGGGCGCCTTGGGCCACGGCCTGCCGATTTGCGTTGGCATGGCCCTGGCGGCGAAGCTCGATGCGGCCGCGTACCGCGTGTTCACGCTGCTGGGCGACGGCGAGCTGGCCGAGGGCTCCAACTGGGAGGCCGCGATGGCCGCCGCCCACTACAAGCTCGATAATCTCACGGCCATTCTGGACCACAACACGCTCCAAATCTCCGGCCGCACGCGCGACGTGTGCAGCAATGAGCCGGTCGACGAGAAATTCGCCGCGTTCGGCTGGACGGTTCGCACGATCGACGGCCACGACCTCGCGGCGATCACGGCAGCGCTTACCGACCCACCGACGCCGGGCAAGCCCACCTGCGTCATCGCCAACACGGTCAAGGGCCGCGGCGTCAGCTTCATGGAAAACACCGTGAAGTGGCACCACGGCGTGCCCAGCGCCGCGGAACTCGACACCGCGCTTGCCGAGCTCGCGGAGCCGGACTATCCGTTCGAGCAAGAGGAATTCGTCGAGGTGCGGAAATGAGCGCCCCGGCTCCCTCGATGTGCTCGCCCGCAGCCAAAGCCGTTGCCGAGCGGCTCGGCTTGAAGCTGGGCCGCGCGAATCTCGAAGAATTCGCCGACACGTTGCTGGCCCTCGCCCGCGAGAACCGCGACATCGTCGCCGTCACGAGCGACTCCCGTGGCTCCGGCAAGCTGGGGCCATTCGGCCAGGCGCTCCCCCAGCAAATCGTCGAAGTCGGCATCGCCGAGCAGAACCTCGTCGGCATCGCCGCGGGCCTCGCCGCCGCCGGTAAGAAATCGTTTGCTGTCTCGCCCGCGTGCTTCCTCACGGCTCGCTCGCTCGAGCAAATCAAGAACGACGTCTGCTACTCCGACGTGCCCGCGGTCGTTGTCGGCATCAGCGCCGGAGTGAGCTACGGCGCCCTCGGGAGCACGCACCACTCGCTGCATGACCTCGCTGCGCTTCGCGCCATCAACAACATCAGCGTGGTGGCGCCGGCGGACAACTTTGAGACGCGCCGTGCCGTCGAAGCGGCGGCCACGTCCGCTCGGCCTGTTTATCTCCGTTTCGGCAAGGCCCCGATGTTCGACCTGCCGCAATTGGATGGCGAGTTCACGGTCGGCCGCGCCAGAACTCTCCGCCCGGGCAGCGACGTCGCCTTCATCGCGACCGGCGAAGCGGTGATCCACGCCCTGTTGGCCGCGGCCCATCTCGCCGACGAAGGTCTTGACTGCCGCGTTGTCAGCACGCACACCGTCAAGCCGCTCGACGCCCACGCTGTGCTTTCCGCCGGCCGCGAGTGCCGCGCGATCGTCACCGTCGAAGAGCACATGGTCCACGGCGGCCTCGGTGAGGCCTGCGCGGCAGTGCTCGCACAGGCCGGCGTCGCCATTCCGTTTCGCATCGTCGGCATCCCCGATGAGGACACCGTCACCGGCAGCCAGGCCGACATTTTCCGCCACTACGGAATCTCGATGGAAGGCCTCGCGGCTAAAGCTCGCACCCTGTTGGCTCCGCCGACGATCGAAATCCGTCGCGCCGACATCACCTCCACCGTCGTCCAGGAGCTCATCACGTCGCTCAACGCCGAGCTCTCGAAAACCTACCGCGAACCCGGCGCCAATCACTTCCGGCTCGATCCCGCCGACGTCGCCGAAGGGCAGGGCGCCTTCCTGGTGGCGTACGCCGGCGAGCAACCCATCGCCTGCGGCGCCGTGCGCCGCAACGACGCGACCACGGCCGAAATCAAGCGCATGTACGTCGTCCCCGAATCGCGCGGCGGCGGGGTCGCGCGACGCGTGCTCGCGGAGCTCGAACGCGAGGCCCGCGGGCTGGGCGTCTCGCGGCTCGTTCTGGAGACCGGCATTCGCCAACAAGACGCGCTAGCCCTCTACCAACGCGCAGGCTTCGCCGAAGTGCCGCTGTTCGGCGAGTACATTGGCTCGCCGCTGAGCGTGTGCATGGCGAAGGACCTGTGACGGCATGACGCTCATCCTCGCCATCGACCAGAGCACCTCCGCCACCAAGGCCGTCCTGTTCGACGCCGCCGGAGCCATCGTCGATCGCGCCTCGCGCGAGCATCGGCAAATTTATCCGCAGCCAGGTTGGGTGGAGCACGACGCTGAGGAGATCTGGCAAAACGTGCTGGCCGTTTTGGGCGAAATCGCCGGCCGCGCTTCCCACCGCTGGACCGACATAGCGGGCCTCAGCATCACCAACCAACGCGAAACGTTCGTCGTCTTCGACCGCGAGACGGGCAAACCGTTGCACAACGCGATTGCCTGGCAATGCCGCCGCGGCGACGCCGTCTGCAGCGCCCTGCGAGAAGCCGGCGAGGAAAACGCTCTGCAGGCAAAGACCGGCCTCAAGCTCGACACCTACTTCTCCGGCTCGAAGCTTCGCTGGCTCATCGACGAGCGACCGGACATTGCCGCCAAACTACAAAGCGGCGACGCGCTCATCGGCACGATCGACGCCTACCTGATCTACCGACTCACCGCGGGCGCGACTTTCGCCGCAGACCCCACGAACGCCAGCCGCACGTTGCTGTACGACGTCGGGCGCCTCGCCTGGGACGAGCAGCTTTGCGATCTATTCCACGTTCCGCCGCGTGCGCTGCCCGAGGTGCGAGAAAGCTTCGCCCGCTTCGGCGAAACCGACGCGGCAGGCGCCTTTCCCACGCCGCTTCCCATCTGCGGCGTAATGGGAGATTCGCAGGCTTCGCTCTTGGCCCAGCGGTGTTACGCCCCCGGCACGGCGAAAGCCACGTTCGGCACCGGTACGTCGGTCATGCTCAATGTCGGCGAGAAGTTCGAGCCATCCGCCCGCGGCGCCGTGTCCGCGCTCGCGTGGGTACACGACGGAAAGCCAACCTACGCCGTCGAGGGCCTCATCAACTACTCCTCGGCCACCATCGCGTGGCTCAAGGACCAGCTTGGGCTCATCCAAGACGCCGCTGAAACCGAAACGCTCGCGTTGTCCGTCGCCGACAATGGCGGCGCCTACCTCGTGCCCGCGTTCGCGGGGCTCAGCGCACCGTATTGGAACGCCGAAGCCCGCGCCGCCATCGTCGGACTCACGGCATACACTCGCAAGGAGCACATCGTCCGCGCGGCGCTCGAGTCCATCGCCTACCAAATCCGAGATGTCCTCGACATGATGAAACGCGAAGCCGGCGTCGCGGCTCGCGTGCTGCACGCCGACGGCGGACCGACGCGCAACGGATTCCTCATGCAGTTCACCGCGGACATGATCGGCTTGGAGCTCGACGTGTCGGATGTCGCCGAGTCCTCGGCCTGGGGCGCCGCCTCTGCCGGACTGCTCGGCCTCGGCGTGGTTAAGTCGCTTGACGAACTTGCCGCTTTGCCACGGGCATCGCGCACGTTCAAGCCGCAAATGGCGCGCGGCGCCGCCGACCAACTCCACGCCGCGTGGCAAACCGCCGTTCAGCGCGTCCTGTAAATCGAGAAAACGTCGACTCGTTCCCGCCGCACATGCCCGAAGAACGCATCATTGCCGAGTACCTCATCGAGACGCCGCTGCCGTTGGCCGCGGCGGCCGAGTCGCTCGCAGGCGAGCAGTCCACTGGCACGTTCACGAAGATTCCGGGCGAAACGGACGAGCTGCGCGAGCGGTTCGCCGCGCGGCTCGAGTCAATCGTCGAGCTCGACCCGCTCAAGACGCCGACGCTCCCCGGCGCGGTGGCGTCGAAGAATCCTGGCGGCGTTTACCAACGCGGGCGGGTTCGCGTCAGCTTCCCGCTCGATAACACGGGCCCAAACCTCGGGGCCATCGTCTCGACCGTCGCCGGCAATTCCTTCGAGCTACGACAACTCTCCGGGCTGAGGCTGCTTGACCTGGAATTGCCGCCGTCGCTCGTCGATCATTTCCCCGGCCCGCAGTTCGGCGTGGCCGGCACGCGTCGCCTCACCGGCGTTTTCGATCGGCCGATCATCGGCACGATCGTGAAACCCAGCGTTGGCCTCACGCCGGACCAGACCGCCGGCCTGGTTCGCACGCTCGGCCACGCGGGCATCGACTTCGTCAAAGACGACGAGCTCATGGCCAACCCGCCGCATTCGCCGCTGAAGGAGCGGGTGCGCGCCGTCATGAACGCCGTCAACGACGTGGCCGACGCCACGGGCCGCAAGGTGATGTACGCGTTCAACATCACCGACCAGCTCGACCGCATGCTGGAGCATCACGACGAGGTCGTGGCCGGGGGCGGCAACTGCGTTATGGTCAGCGTCAACAGCGTCGGCCTTGCCGGCGTCGAGTTCCTGCGCCGTGTTTGCCAGGCCGCCATCCACGGCCATCGCAACGGCTGGGGCATGCTCACCCGCTGCCCGGCGCTTGGCATGGACTTCCTCGCGTACCAAAAACTCTGGCGCCTCGCCGGCGTCGATCAGCTCCATGTGAACGGCCTGAGAAACAAGTTCTACGAGGCCGACGAATCGGTCGTCCGCTCGATCGAAGCGTGCCAGAAGCCCGTCTTTGGCAACGACGCGATCATGCCGGTGGTGTCCTCTGGCCAATGGGGCGGCCAGGCGCCCGACACCTACCGAGCGACGCGGACGCTCGACCTCATGTACCTCGCCGGCGGCGGCATCCTCGGCCACCCCAGCGGCGCGGTAGCGGGCGTCACCGCCATTCGGCAAGCCTGGGAAGCCGCCGCCGCCGACATCGACCTGAGCGTCTATGCCCGCGAACACAGCGAGCTTCGCGAATCGCTGGAGTTCTACGGCAAGATGGCTCGCTAATTACGCGACAACTCGGACCCAGCATTATCAACCTCCGCATCGCATACTACGGCGACGATTTCACCGGCTCGACCGACGTGATGGAAGCCCTCACGCGCGGCGGGGTCCGCACGGTGCTGACCGTCGATGCGCCCACGCCGGAGTTGTTCGCCCGCCATCCGCATGCGACGGCCGTTGGCGTCGCCGGCCAGTCTCGCACGATGTTGCCGGCCGAAATGGACCAAGCGCTACCGGGCGCATACGCCGCGCTGGCAGCGCTGCAGCCGAAGTTCGTGCACTACAAAGTCT
>JANOIK010000127.1:0-3464 GCA_031407585.1 Planctomycetota bacterium
GGCCGCGACGGTCGAAGCCGCGATCCTCGGCGTGCCATGCTCTCGTCCGCGTGAGCATGCTGAAGCACCGCAAGACATGCCCACGTCGGCGGACCTCCGTGGGCATGGCACCCATAAAAAGCCCGCCGCAGTGCTGCTCACGCGGCCCACTTACTACGGCCTTGCTCGCACGCTCGAGCCGATTGTCGCCGTGTGCCGCAAGCACGGCATTCCGCTGCTCATCGACGAAGCTCACGGCCCCCATCTCAAGTTTCTGCCCGCCGACAGCGGCCGTCCGACGCCCGCACTCGACGCCGGCGCCGATCTCGTCGCGCAGAGTTGTCACAAGACGCTCGGCTCTCTCGTCGGCACGGCCCAGGTCCACGTGGGTAAGAACTCGCCGGTGAGCCCGGAGCAATTCCGCGACGCGCTCAACTTCCTGCAGACGACGAGCCCGAACTACCTGCAGCTCTCGTCGCTGGACGCCAACCGACGATGGTTGGCTCGCGAGGGCGCCGCGCTCTTCCGCGACGCGGTGACGCAGGCGAACGAGCTTGCCACGCAGATCAACGCGCTGCCGGGCCTCAAGGTGCTGAGCACCGACGGCGATCCGCGGCTCGCCGACCACACGCGCGACCCGTTGCGGTTGGTGATCGACGTCGCCGGCGCTGGCTGGACCGGCTACGACACCGAGCTGCTCTTGCGCACCGAGTACGCCATCGAAGACGAGCTGGCCGACTACTACAACATTGCGCTGGTGCTCAGCCCGCACGACGATGCAGCGGCGCGCGAGCGGCTGCTCGCGGGACTCAAGCGCGTGAGCGATAACCCGCGCGAGTTGCCGCAGTCGTCGATCGCCACCGCCTCGAACCTGCTGCAGCCCGCGATCCCGCCGCTGGCGATGACGCCGCGCGAAGCGGCGCTGGGGCCGAAGCAGGCGATCGCGCTCGACGCGGCGGTCGGCCGTGTGTGCGCGGAGAGCGTGATGTTCTACCCGCCGGGGATTCCGCTGCTCATGCCGGGCGAAGTGGTGACGCCCGAGATTCTGGACGTCTGCCGCGCTCTGCTCACCGGCGGCGCCCACTGCTACGCCGCCGACCCGACGCTCGCCACAATGCGCGTCGTGGCGTAACAGCCGCCTTCCCAACGCGCGTCGGCCTGGTCGCTTGAGCGACCAGGTCGCGCCGAGGAAATCGGCGCCGGCCGGATTTTCGGGGCTCAAATATTTGAGTCCCGTCCGGAATTCGGCTAAAATCGATCCGCAGACGCTCCTCGCCGGGCGATCCATGCTTTAGCGCCCTCCCGATTCGCTCCTTATCCACTCACTCCACCGCGATCTCGCCGCGCGCGCGTTCGCTTCCTCCAAGACGCCCCATGCGACGTCCCAAGAAGCCAACGCGGCGTCGGCCTCTGCGATTCGAGTCGCTTGAAGATCGCCGCATGCTGGCGCTCGACTTCTCGCTGGTCGCGGGAGATATCAACGCGGTTCTTTCAGGCTCGACCGACCGCGACTCGGATCCCGCGAGTTTCGCCGCCATCGGCGGCATCACCTATTTTTCGGCCTCCACAATTACCTCGGGCCAAGAACTCTGGCGCACCGACGGGACGGCTGCTGGCACCTGGATGGTGCAAGATATCAATCCCGGGCCGACCGGGTCGTTCCCCGCATTGCTTACCAACGTCGGCGGCACGCTCTACTTCCGCGCTTTTGACGCCGAGCACGGGACCGAGCTCTGGAAAAGCGATGGCACGGCCGCGGGCACGATGCTGGTCCGAGAGGAACTCCCCGGAACCGGCGGTTTGCTGATCAGCGACTTGCGCGACATCAACGGCTCGCTCTACTACCGCAGCTTCTTCTTTGGCGCCTCGATGCCACTGATGAAGAGCGACGGAACGGCCGCGGGAACGACGCTCTTTACCAATGTCGCTGCGTTCGGCCCCGACGGGGAAACCGGCACGCGAACGCTGCTCACCATCGGCAACACCCTCTATTTCTGCATGAACACCGCGACCGCAGGGATCGAGCTGGGCAAGATCGACCTCAGCATCACCAACGGCGTGGGCACGCTGGTGAAGGACATCCGCCCGGGAGCTGCCAGCTCCTCGCCCCAGTGGTTTACCGCGATCGGCGACGTTCTGTACTTCACGGCTACGACAGCGGAAAGCGGCTTGGAGCTGTGGCGCAGCGACGGCACGCCCGGCGGCACGATCCTGGTGAGGGAAATCGCCGCCGGCGCTAGCAGTTCGTCGCCCACGATGCTCACGGCCATCGGTACGACGCTTTACTTCTGGGCCAACGACGGAACCAACGGCGTCGAACTCTGGAAAAGCGACGGCACGTCCGACGGAACGGCCTTGGTCGCCAACTCGTTCGCGGGCAGCACGGGCGCCAGCCCCACCGACGTTATCGCTCACAACGGGGCTCTCTATTACATTCACCCGTCAGGTCAGCTCTGGAGGTCTGGCGGAACGGCGGGCACGACGGGGCTCCTTAAATCGACCTACGGCGTCACCTCCACGCTCACCGCCATGGGCGGGGACGTTTACATCCTCGGAACGGCCTCTTCGACGGGGCGGGAACTTTGGAAAAGTGATGGCACGCCCGACGGCACGACTTTCATCAAGTCGTTTCCTTCGACTGGAGTCAAAACATCCGACGAATTGCTAAGCACCGGAACCAGCCTCTTCTTCGCCGCTAACGGCTCCCTCGCGGGCGAAGAGCTGTGGACCTCCGACGGCACGATCGGCGGCACGGTCCTCGTCAGCGACATTCGCAAGCACACTCTCAGCTCAGCTCCGGCCGATTTCCTCGAAACGTCGCACGGTTTGTACTTTACGGCGGACGACGGAATCCGAGGCCGGGAACTTTGGAGGTTAGACGCCGCGGGCGTGCAACTCGTCGCCGACATCAACCCCAACGCCTTGGGCGCTTCGTCGATCAGCGGCCTGATCGAGATGAACGGCGCGGTCTACTTCCGAGCCAACGATGGCGTCTCTGGAAATGAAGTCTGGAGACTCAATGCGAGCGGACCGGCCACGATGCTCAAAGACATCAAGCCGGGCAACGCCACGTCGCTATTGGGCGCGTTCCGCAAGGTTGGCAACCTCCTCTATTTCACCGCCGACGACGGGGTTTCCGGCTCCGAGCTGTGGCGCACTGACGGCACACCCGACGGCACGGTGATGGTCAAGGATCTCCGCGATGGCGCCACGGGGTCCGCGATCGGCTCGTTGCTCGACCTGAACGGCGTTCTCTATTTCGTCGCCACGGACACGGCCACACGCACGGCCCTTTGGAAGATCGCCGCCCCCGGCGCCGAGCCGGAAATCGTCATCAGCGGCGCGGCCGGCTCGTTCGAGGGCGCGTGGGCGGCGGGCAATGCGATTTACTTCTCTCACGCCGCGAGCACGACGCCGTCCACCGGCTTTGAACTTTGGAAGAGCGACGGCACGCCCGAGGGCACGCTGATGCTCAAGGACATCGT
>JANOIK010000170.1:0-7761 GCA_031407585.1 Planctomycetota bacterium
ATGTCGTAAAGCGGCGTGCCGTTGAGCATGCCGGTGGGCGCAATCACCTGGTCGAGTTGCGGCAGGGCGTCGATGTACTTCGTCAGCGAGCTCGGGTCCAACACTGTCGCTGCTGCGCACGGGCGCGCGGCCGCCGTTGCCGCAAGGGCGGCAGCGACAACAAGACCGGCGGGCACAAAGTTCAAACGCATAAACTCAACTACTTGAGCAGATGAACGCGGATTGCAGGTGAGAGTCGCAACTCGAGGGAGTCGCGGTCTGAGGCGGTCGGCACGACCAATTGCACATCGCCGAAGCGGCAGGCAACCAAGAAAGCCTCAAGCCAAACGGCGCGCGGTGAGGTGACCGGCGCGACGAAGCCAGCGAATGGCTATTGGGGCATGAGCGCTACAGAGAAGAAGACGAGAGTTTTTCAACGCCAGGACTAGCCTACACCGCGAGAAAGCCGCACGCAACATTTTCGGCCCGCAGCGTCGTGAGCAGGCTCAGCGGAGGACCAGAACGGCTTCCTCGCACGCCATGTAGCGATCGTCGCCGGGCGAATTCTCGTAACCCGTCACGGCAAAGCCGTTCCGCTCGAGCACGCGAATCGACGCTCCATTGCTCCGCGCGGCGCGGGCGTGAAGCGGCCGCGTCGCGACTTCCTCCAGCAACAGGGCTAGTGCGCGGGTCGCAATTCCGCGGCCCCAGTGCTGCCTGGCGATCCCATAGCCGACGCAATCCAAGCCGTCGGAACTGAAGCACGCGATGTGGCCGACGACGACGTCGCCGACCAAGATCACCTTGGCGACGATCGCGGGATTCTGCAGCGCGTTGGCCCAATGGGCGTCGAACGCCTCGCGTGGCCGCGGGTGAACGGCCGCCATCCGGCAGGCTTCCGGATCGCTTTGCTGCTCGAAAAGAATCGGCAAGTCTTCGGCCCGAAGTTCGCGCAGCTTGAGGGCATCGTGAGCCATCGAGTCGCCGTCAGGCATGTGCGGACTCACTTTTCGGGGCAAAACGCGCAGTGGGCGGCTCGTCCATTGTCGCTCTTCTGCCTGCGCACTACGATGGGAGACTGACTGGTCGCTATTTTAGCGACTCCCCGGGGCGTAGCTCAGCCTGGTAGAGCGCCTGGTTTGGGACCAGGAGGCCGCAGGTTCGAATCCTGTCGCCCCGATTTCTGTTGGACCGCTGTTCGTGTACCCACGCGAACTTTTTTTGCGGAATTCCCAACAAATGCTGGAACTGCCCGCGGCGGCCGCGTAGGATGACGGCACACGGGTCGGCGCGCGGCTCGCCCAAATTCTTGGGTGGCCAAATTCTTCGAGACACAGCGCCATCATGATCGCAGTTCGCCATCTTTGGCGTCGGACGCGGAAGGGCGTCGTAGCCGCGGGAACGCTCGCTGCCGTGGCTGCGTGCGCGATCGGCGTTCCCATGCCGCAGGTCGTGAATAAGCCCTATTCCGCCGAGCGATACCCGTGCGAACATCACGCCTGCGGGTGCGTCGACGCGGAGGCCTGCTGGCACGACTGCTGCTGCATGACGCACATCGAGAAGATCGCCTGGGCCAAGCGCGAGGGAGTCACTCCGCCGGAGTTTGCCATCGCGGCCGCGGCGCGGGAAATTGCGGCGTCGCGGACGCAACAGGTGGCCTCGCACAGTTGTTGTGACGCGAAGAAGCAAGCAAGTGGTTGCTGCAGCGCGAAGGGGCACGCGGAAGTTGCCCAGGCCTCGACATGCTGTGAAAAGGTCGAGGCTTGCTGCGAAGAATCCGAAGCGCCCCGCGGTTATCGCATCATCTCGCTGCATGCCGCGATGGGTTGCCGCGGTTTGACCGTCTCGGTCTCGCTTTTGCCGCCCTCATTGCCGGTGACGGACCTGGAATTCCTGGCTCCGCCGCTGGTTCGATTCGCCTCTTTCCGGGTCGAGTCCCTTCTTTACGAGTCGCCCACGCTGGGGATCGCCACTCCGCCGCCGGACTGCGCTGCTACCTAACGGACGACGGCGTTCGTCGCGGCGCGCATTCGCTGGGCTCCCACGCAGTTCTCAGCGTACCCGCGGGCATTCGTGCCTCGGGCACATGCATGTTTCGATGATCCCTCGTCCCGTTGGTCCACGCCTCGCCGTCGCGTTGCAGGCGATCGTGTGCACTAGCGCGCAATGATTGACTTCCTTCACGGTTGTCTGCGCGCGACGGCGAGTTTTACTTTGCTTAAACATGATGAAATCCTGAAATTGTTGATTGTTCCGTTCTAAGAAATCATCTTTGAAAATTCACCTGGGAGTCCGCTCATGCGTTGGAATTGGGTAATCGTCCTCCTGGCCGTCGCGGCGGCCAGTCCTTCGTTGGCCCACGGCCCGCAAATTCAGACCACTCTGGACAACGGAAAGGTTGTGACGCGAAGGCTGATCAAGGATGGCCCTTACAGCACATCGCTCACGCCGCAGACGTCGGTGTATGTCATGCCGCTGAACCACTTCGCCAACGTGTGGCAGTCGCACCCGAACAACCACTTGCTGCCGAACGGAAATCCCGAGTTTCCCTCGGGGCCGGGCCTGGCATACGGCTACGGTTACAACGCCCCGACCAATCCCGCGCCGTTTCCGGTCGGATCGCAGTTCGAGCTCGGCTTCGCTGGCGGGCTGCGGTCGTGGAATGGCGCCGCGTTCGTCGACGCGGGGGCGACGGAAATCGAGGCGTATCGCGGCTCTGGCCCCAATCTGGTAATTGCCCGCACCTCGGATTTACCGACATTTCAGAGCATCAAATTTCCTCCCGCGCCCGCGGGAATCGTCTTCTCAGGCGGAACCCCGCAAGAGGCGCATACGAGCGTGAGCTGCCGCATGCTTGGCGACGGGACATCGACCGCGAGCGCGCTGCCGGACGGCGTTTACCTTGTGAGTTTGCAGCTCGACAACACCTCCGCGTCGGTGGCTGTGTCCGACACGTTTTACTTCCTGCTGACGAAGAACCCGAGCCCCGGGTCCACGCAAGCCGCGGTGGCGGCGCTGGGGTTTGATGCGAGCCGCGTGCAAGCGGTGCCCGAGCCCTCGAGCGCGGCGCTCGGCGTTTGCGGACTGATCGGCCTGCTCCGCGCCCGACGGCGGCGAGCAGGGTGAGGACAAAGGCGGCGTGATGAGACGACCCCGAGCATTTACGCTGGTCGAGCTGTTGGTGGTGATCGCCATCATCGGCGTCCTCATTGCGCTGTTGCTTCCGGCCGTGCAGGCGGCGCGGGCGGCCGCCCGCACGGCTTCGTGCAAGAACAACATGCGGCAGATCGGCCTGGCGATGATTCAATACTGCGACTCGCACGGCGGAGATTTTCCGCAGGATTGGCACGCAACGCTAACCGGCGATCGAAGCTGGATTTACACGCTCGCGCCGCACTTGGAGAAGGTCGATGCGATCCGCATTTGCCCCGAAGACCCGCTCGCCGAGGACCGGTTGAAAAATTTGGCGACAAGTTACGTGGTCAACGACTATCTGACCGGGAAATCGGAGGTTTGCGTGCGCAACATGCGCGAAATCTCCGCGACCTCGCGAACGATTGTTTCGATGGAGATTTCTGACAATATAAAGGCAGATCCCCAGTTCGAGCACGTTCACGCGTCGCTCTGGTTCGCGCCGGTGCATGTCGCGCTGGGCAAGTCACTCGAGGTAATCAAAAGAGACGTGCAGATCGATCGGCATGTCGAGGCGTCGAACGTCCTGTACCTCGACGGACACGTCGAGTTGATTCCGGCATCGCAAATCGAGACGTGGGCGGCAGAAGGATACGCTTTTATTAAACCGCAATGATGTGACAACTTTGATTCGGCTAGCGCGGGAATGTGAAGTTCATGAAGGTACAATCCAAGGTCAGGGGGGCGGTCCGCGCGCTTTGCGCGGTCTCGCTGGGGGCGTTTGTTTGCGCGTCTGGGAGTGAGGCGTTTGGTCACGGCTTTCCGATCGAGATCGGCGTCGACGCCGGGCGCATTGCGGTCGGGAATGGACTGACGCTGACCGGGGGTTACAGCAACTGGGGGTTCGACCGCGCGGGCGGCACTGGCGACGACCAGTTCGAACTGGGCCTGTTCGCCACGGCGCCGGGGTTCGAGTGGACGACGTTTCCCCCGACGACTCAGCTCACCCTCGAGGTGATAGGCCGGCCTGATTTCTCGAGCGCGACGCACCCGATGCGCTGGCTCTGGCATTGGGATCAGGCCGCCCAGGCCGTCGATGCGGCCACCGCGTCGGCGAAAATGGACATCTTTGAAATCTTTGCGGAGCCGCTGCAATCGGCGAGTTTTTCGCAGTTCACCGCGCCCAATGACGCCACGGTGCCGGTCACGTTCGTCTCGGGCGAGCACGACCTCTTGCTGTATCAGCTGACGGACCCGGCTCCGCGGTTTGGCTTGTACGGATTCTTCGCACGGCTGACGGCGCCGGGTTTCCAGGGGTCGGAACCGTTTGTCATCGCCTTCGCCTACGGCGTCGGAACCGAAGAGTTTGCCGAGGGCATCGCGTCGATCAACGCGGCCGCGGGATTGGCGGGCGACTACAACGTCGACGGCGCCGTCGATGGCGACGACTTGCTCGTCTGGCAGAAAACGCTGGGAATGGCGACGCCGGGCGGCGGTTTTCCCGCGGCGGATGGCTCGCTCGATCGCGCCGTGAACGCGGCGGACCTTGCCGTGTGGCGCCGCGATTATGGCAAAGTCGTGGTCTATCCGCCGGCGGGAACGCCTGGAGCAACGGGAGTGCCCGAGCCGAGCGGTTTGGCACTAGCGGCCGTCGCGATCGCCGCGGCGGCCTTGCGACGCCCGCGGCTCAGAACGGGCTTTCGTGGATGATGGGGTCCACGAGATTGCCGCCTTTGGCAACGGAGTCGCGCGTCGCGAGTGCGTTCATGGTCCGCGGATCGGTGGTGTCGCGCAAAAATTGGACCGACCCATCGCAGAAGACGAAGAACGCTCCGCCGGGGTGCATACTGAAGAACGACTCGGCGTAGGTTCCCATCGTGTTGTGGTCCATGTCGAATTCGAATTCTTCGATGTTGAACCCCATGGCGAAGGTCGTGCCGAGCACATAGGCCGGGCCGGCCGCGAACATTCCCGGCTGCTGGTGGTCGCGGAGGATCGTCTGCGGCACGACGCCCCACATGGCGGCGCTGGCCCAGTAGTTCGATCGCTCGCCCACCGCGATGGTGTTCGAGAGGCCGTCGGTAATGTCGGCCGCTTTAATGCCGCGGTTGCGCCCAAAGACGCCGTCGAACAAATCGCGGCACACCTTGCATGTCGGTCGCACGGTGCCGGCGCTGCCCACGTAATTGGCGGCGGCCATCCTGCACTCGATCGCAAAGGTGCCTTCCTTGGGAACGTCAATGATCGGTTCAAAATTCGCGTCCGACGGGCAGATGTAAGACGGGACCGAGGTCAGCCTCCAGGGGGCCGCGGCCGGTCCTTTAATGGGAAGCGAAAAATCCAGCTTCGCAAAGAGGGCGCCCTGCTCCATCTCGGGCAGCAACTTGGCGCCCCAGCCCCAGCCCGTGCTGAGATCGGGATCGTCGTCCTTGTCCGGCATGACCGACGAAACATATCCCGGCGGCAAGGCCTTGTGAGACGCCAAATACGAGTTCAGCGCGATGCCGATCTGGTGCAGGTTATTGCTGCACGAGGTCTTGCGGGCGGCCTCGCGGGCGGCTTGTACCGCGGGCAGCAGAAGCGCGATGAGCACGCCGATGATCGCGATCACGACCAGCAGCTCGACGAGCGTGAAGGCGCCGGCGCAGCGTCGAGATGTCGTTCGGTGCATGGCGCTTGCCTCGGAAATGCAGAACTGCGTGAGGCGACGTGATCCTCGGCAAGCGAGCACATGTTCGACCGCGCATCGACCGGAGCTGTCTAAAGGGTAGAGGCCGGCAGAAGCCCTGTCAAATTCATTTGACGCTCCGGAATGCCGCGTTTGCGACTGTCCTGATGCCCTTCGGAAACGTAATCTGGGCCACTTTGGGGTGGTACGCCCAAGTCTTCGCAGGGCGTGATCCGGCGAAATTCACCACGCCCTGCGGAGGACCTTGGGCGTGCCATCCGAGTGAAAATCACCCCATCCGGCTGGCCAGCCGGTCGGTGATCAATTCGCCGATCTTCAGCGACGAGGTGGCGGCGGGCGACGGGGCGTTCAGCACATTCACCACTCGGTCGGACTCCTCGATGAGAAAGTCGTCGACCATCGAGCCGTCGCGGGCGAGGGCCTGGGCCCGCACGCCGGCCGGGGCGGGGAGGAGATGCTCGATGCGAATCTCTGGGACCAGTCGCGACAACGCGTGGACGAACGCCCGTTTGCTGATGCTGCGCCACATCTCGCCCGCGCCCATGCGCCAGTGCTTGGCCGCCATGCGCAGAAACCCGGGATAGGTGAGCGACCCCGCGAGGTCCCGCACGTTGAGCTTCAGCTTGGTGTAGCCCTCGCGGGAGAACGCGAGCACCGCGTTGGGCCCGCACTCGACGCCCCCTTCGATCATCCGCGTGAAGTGCACGCCGAGAAACGGAAACGCCGGATCCGGCACCGGGTAGATGAGCGTGCGGCACAGCGGCTCGGCTTCGGGCTTCAGTTTGAAATACTCGCCGCGGAACGGCACGATCTGCATGCGCGGGACCTGTCCGCTCAGGCGCGCGACGCGGTCGCAGTGCAGGCCCGCGCAGTTCACGACCTGCTTCGCCGCGAACTCGCCGACGGTCGTCTCGACGATGCTCGCGTCGGCCGTCGAGCGAAACGCCCGCACGCGCGCTCCCAGCGCGATCGTCCCGCCGGCGCCGCGAATGCGATTGGCCAGCCGATCGCACACGGCCGCGTAGTTCACGATGCCGGCCTCGGGCACGTGGATCGCCGCGAGTCCCGCGGCGTGCGGCTCGAGCTCGTGCAGCCGCTCGGGTCCGATCTGCTCGCACCGCACGCCGTTGGCCTGTCCGCGGGCGAAGATGTCGGCCAGCCGCGGCAGCTCGGCCTCGTGCGTAGCGACGATCACTTTGCCGCAGATGTCGAACGGCACGTTCTCCGCTCGGCAGAACTCCTCCATCGCTCGCTTGCCCTCGCGGCAGTTGATCGCCTTGAGCGACCCGGGCTTGTAGTAAATGCCTGAGTGGAGCACGCCCGAGTTGCGACCGGTCTGGTGGGCGGCCAGCTGCATTTCCTTCTCAAGAAGCTGCACGCTTCGGCCCGGAAACCGCTGCAGGTACCGATGCGCCGTCGCGAGGCCCACAATGCCGCCGCCGATGACAATGAGATCGTGAGTTGTGGTCGCCATGAAATCCGATGCGGAGGGATAACCGCCCAGGCACGAAGACACCAAGGAAGTCAGGAGGGGATTTTGCCGCGAATCACGCGAATAAGCGCGAAACAAGAGCAAGAAAATTCATTCGCGCGGATTCGCGTGATTCGCGGCAAGAATTCTTCTTTTATGTTTTCTTACCTTGGTGTCTTAGTGCCTTGGTGGTTTGTATTGGCTTCTGCATTCAATAATGCTTGCCGGACGTGCGGATGTGAACCATGGGGCGTTCTTCGCTGGCGTGTGCGCCTGCGGTCACGCGGGCAAGGAAGATGCGGTGATCGGCTGAATCGACGTTTGAAACGGCTTCGCAGGCGAGATGGCCGACCGCGTCGGCAAGTGCGGGCACGCCCGCGGCGGTCTCGCGGAGATCGAGTCCGGTGAACGCGGGTTCGTTCGGCTCAAAGCCTTTGCCAAAGTGCTTGAGCAGGTGCTTCTGGCTTTCGCCGACCACGTTGAGGACGAA
>JANOIK010000192.1:0-8532 GCA_031407585.1 Planctomycetota bacterium
GCGCGGCAATTGATCGCCGATGGCAGCATCGAGAGCGGAATGATCCCCAAGGTCGAAGCGTGCTTGGAAACGCTGAGCCGCGGCGTGCGGAAGATTCACATCATCGACGGGCGGCTACGGCACTCGCTGCTTTTGGAAATCTTCACCAATCGCGGCGTGGGGACGGAACTGGTGGCCTAAGTGCGGGAGTGGATCATTTGCAGTACGAGCTCACACAACACGCTGCTAAGCGAATGGCTCAGCGCAAGATCGAGGCGGCGTGGCTGCAATTGACTCTCGATGAACCTGATCGAACGGAACTCGATCCTGTGGATAGCACGGCGAAACATGCCCTCAGGGAGATTGCGGCTAAGGACAATCGCGTGCTACGCGTGATTTACAATGACTCGACGAACCCGGTGCGGATTATCTCTGTCTATTTTGACCGAGGCATGAGGGGAGAAATATGAAACTCGAATATGACTCCGCGGCAGACGCCGCCTACGTGAAGCTTTCGGACGCCGCGGTGAGTGACTCCGAAGAGGTGCGTCCGGGCGTCGTCGTGGATTACGACGACCAGAATCGCGTCGTAGGAATTGAACTCTTGCACGTGAAAAAGAACCGCCCGGATATCGACCTGGGACGCCTCGAGTTGGTAACCGCCTAAAAATTCTCCTTCGCCGGTTGAGCTGAATGTCTCCTGAAACTGCCAAGTTGTTTGATCGGTATGTGATCCCCAATTACCGGCGGTTTCCGGTCGCGCTCGCGCGCGGGGAGGGGTCGTGGGTTTGGGATGATGAGGGGAATCGGTATCTCGATTTCTTTCCCGGGTGGGGATGCAACCTGCTGGGGCACTGTCCGCCGGCGGTGGTCGCGGCGGTGCAGGAGCAAGCCGCAGAGCTCATTCATGTGCCGAACACGTGGCACATGGAGGCGCAGGGGCGGTGGGCCAAGCTGCTGAGCGAGCGGAGCTTCGGCGGGCAGGCGTTTTTCTGCAACAGCGGGGCCGAGGCCAACGAGGCGGCGATCAAGCTCGCGCGACTGCACACGCCGGCTGGCCGGTATAAGATCATCACGTTCGAGGGCGGGTTCCACGGCCGCACCTACGGCGCCGTGAGCGCGACGGCGCAGCCGAAGTACCACGAAGGCCTGGGGCCGATGCTGCCGGGGTTCATGTACGCGCCGTTTGGCGATCTCGCGGCCGTGCGGCGGCTGGTCGACGACGAAACGGCCGCGATTCTGGTCGAGCCGATTCAGGGCGAAGGCGGCATTCGCATTCCGCCGGCCGACTTTCTCCCCGGGCTGCGACAGATCGCCGACGAGCGCGGGCTGGTGCTGATCTTCGACGAAGTGCAGGCCGGGTGCGGGCGCACGGGAAAGTGGTTCGCGTATCAGAACTTCGGCGTGGAGCCCGACGTCATGACGCTTGCCAAGAGCCTTTGCGGCGGCGTCGCGGGGGCCGCGATGCTGTGTAAGCGGGAGCTGGCGCCAAGCCTGAAGCCGGGGATGCATGCGGCGACGTTCGGCGGCAATCCGCTCGCAGCCCGGGCGGGAATCGCGACGATCGAAGCGATCGAGGCGGGCGGCCTGCTCGAGCGCGCGGTGGAGATCGGCGCCCTGTTCCGAAAGCTGCTCGAACCGCTCGCCCGCGAGTTACCGCACGTACGGGAAGTGCGGCAGTGCGGGCTGATGATCGGCGTGGAGCTGACGAGCGACGCCTCGCCGCTAGTGCAGACGTGCATGGACCGGCGGCTGCTGATCAACGTAACGCAGGGCAACGTGATTCGACTGCTGCCGGCGATGACGCTCGAGGACGAACAAGTCCGCGAAGGCTGTGAAATCCTGGCGAGCGTGTTGCGAACATTTTCCCCTGCTTGAAATAAGAAAATATTGCCCGCGAAATACGCGAAACAACGCGAAAAGAATTCAGTAAGAATTTGTTTTTCTTTTCGCGACCTTTCGCGACCTTTCGCGTGCTTCGCGGGCCTGTCCGAATAGGGCGAGTAACAATGAGACACTTGCTGAATGTCGCTGATTTGACGACCGAGGAAATCCTGCGGATCTTTGCGCTCACCGCGGATTTGAAGGCGAAGTTTCGCGCTGGCGTGCGCGAGCCGCTGCTGCCGGGGCGCGTGATGGCGCTGCTGTTCGAGAAGCAGTCGCTGCGGACGCGGGTGAGCTTTCAGGCGGGGATGGCCCACCTGGGCGGGTCGAGCATGATGCTCGGCGAGGACGCGGGGTTCGGCGGCAAGCAGCGTGAATCGATCGCGGATTTCACGCGCGTGCTGAGCTCGATGGTGGACGTCATCGTCGTGCGGGCCAAGGCTCACGACACCGTGAAGCAGATGGCGGAACATTCGGCGTGCTCGGTGATCAACGGGCTCACCGACCGCTCGCATCCGTGCCAGGCGCTCGCCGATTTGTTCACGCTGCGTGAGCAGGTGGGCACGCTCGAGGGGGTGAAGCTGGCGTGGGTGGGAGACGCGAATAACGTTTCGCGGAGCCTCGCGATCGGGTGCGGCCTGCTGGGCGTGGAGTTCGCCGCCGCGACGCCGCCGGGGTACGACTTCGACCAGGAGTTTCACGAC
This sequence comes from Planctomycetota bacterium, assembly GCA_031407585.1. Lineage (GTDB taxonomy): Bacteria > Planctomycetota > Planctomycetia > Pirellulales > Lacipirellulaceae > Lacipirellula. Next base: position 2,568 of record JANOIK010000192.1, read on the forward strand.
CGGCTCGAGCAGGTGGCGCCGGACGCGAAGGCCGAGTTCACGCACGACGCGGCCGCGGCCGTTCGCGGCGCCGCGGCCGTGTACACGGACGTGTGGGCCAGCATGGGCCAAGAGGCCGAGCAGGAGCAGCGGCGCAAAGATTTCGCGGCGTACCAGGTCAACGCGGAACTCATGAAAGCGGCCGGGCCCACGGCGCGGTTCATGCACTGCCTGCCGGCGAAGCGCGGCGAGGAAGTGACCGACGACGTAATGGATGGGCCGTACAGCATCATCGTCGAGCAGGCGGCGAACCGGATGCACGTGCAGAAGGGCGTGCTGGCTTGGCTCTTGGGGGCGCAGAGCTGAGGGATTTACCACGGAGGCACGGAGGACACGGAGCGGGAAAGGGAATCGATTAGGATTAGGAGTACGATTAACAGTAGGACCAATGCCTCCGGAATCCTAATCTTAATCTTACTCGTAATCCTAATCATGTCTTTTCCGACGGCTTGCAGGGAGTTGAGAGCTATGGTGCGACCGATTAATGCTCTACGTGACTGGGCCATTGAGTCGCCGCCGTTTGGCGCTGCGCCGGGGAAGGTGATCGTCCGCGCCGGGCGGACGGTGGTGCTTTGCACTGCGAGCGTCGAGCTAAGCGTTCCGCCGTGGATGGTGGGGCGGGGGAAAGGCTGGGTCACCGCCGAGTACAACATGCTGCCCGGCAGCACGGCGCCGCGCAAGGGGCGCGAACGGGCCGGCAAGGTCGATGGGCGGACCACCGAGATTCAGCGGCTCATCGGCCGCAGTTTGCGGGCGATCGTCGATCTTGAGGCGCTCGGCGAGCGCAGCGTGACAGTTGACTGCGACGTGCTGGAGGCCGACGGCGGCACGCGCACCGCGTCGATCACCGGCGGTTACGTGGCCCTGGTGCAGGCGCTCGCGTCGCTCGGCGGGCCGTTGCCGCTCACCGATAGCGTCGCCGCGATTAGCGTCGGGATCGTGGCCGGGCGGCCGACGCTCGATCTCGACTACGAGCAGGACGTGGCGGCGACGGTCGACATGAACGTCGTGATGACCGGCGCCGGCCGCTATGTCGAGGTGCAGGGCACGGGTGAGGAAGCAACGTTCGACGGCGCTGAGCTGGCGGCGATGCTCGACCTGGCTCGGCAGGGCATCACGCAGCTTGCGGAGCTTCAACGGCGCGCGCTGGGTCCCAATGCGAGCGGCCCGCGAGCCTGAGAGTTTCAGGTCGAATCCGCGCTCACCGAAGTGCTTTCGGTCTGCGGCCGCATCAAGTTCCTGCGCCGCCGGCGCCCGCGCCACCCGCACCCGCGCCGCCCGCGCCTGCTCCACCCGCACCGGCTCCACCGCCGCCGCCCGCGACAGGGGCGCCCGGACCGGCGAAGGTGAACGTGGTGACGTTACCGATGCCGGTGAACTGCGGCGACGCGGAGATGCGGACGTACCGGCGATCGGCCGAGACAACGCCGTTGGTTTGGAACACGGTGCCGTCGGTCAGGGTCGTGATGACAGGCATGAAGCCGACCTGACCGCCGCCCCGCGCGATTGCGAGCGCCCGGCGCAGATTGATGGGCGTCACATTGGACCGGTCGGGAATGAGCGAGGGATCGGCCAGCGAGTTGAGCTGCTGCGCCATGATCGCCTGGTTGACGCCGAGTTGCCGGCCGACCGCGGTCGCGAGCTGCGCTTCGGCGAGCGGCTCCTGGCGGCGTCCACTCTGGAGCGTGAACAGCACGGCGGCGTCATCGTCGCCCACGGAGATGAACTGGCGCTGGTGCTGCTCGTTCGGGCCGCGGAAATTCTTGTAGACGTCGACGGCCACGCGGCCGGCGACCAGCTCGCCCCACACCTTGCGGACGCGCACGCGGTAGTCGCCGGCGAATCCCTGGGGGCAGATGTACGTTTCGCTAAAGCCTTCGGTCGGCGCCTCGCCGACGCCCGCGTAACTGTCCCCCATCCAGGCGCCGCCACCGGCGGTGCGGGGTTGGCTCAGCGAGCACGAGCCGCCGGTCGGCTCCTCGACGATGAGATCGACGTCGGCGTCGCCGCTCCAGGAGATCCGCACGACGCAGTCGCGAACGAGGGCGGCATCGAGCGCGGCCTGAAACGCGCCCGCGCCGGCGACGTCGCCCTTGGCCTTCAAGTCGTCAAGCGTCGCCTTAGCGATGCGCAGGGCCGAGTTGCGCACGGCTTCTTGATTCGCGGGCCAAGCGCGCTCGAGGATGCCCACCGTCGCCCAGCGGATGCCGTCGACGCTGCCGGCGCGCTCGGCCGCTTGCAGGCCGAGAGCGTACGCCTCTTGGTACAGTGGCGCCACCTTGGCGACCTGCTGATACACGTCCAGCGCCCGCCCGTGCAGGCCCGAGTGCGACAGATAGCGGGCGATCAGCATCAGCTCCTCGGGGCTCGTGCTGAAGTCGCACGCCGACATGATCGTTCGTTCGAGATCGGCCTGGGGCCGTCCGTCCAGTTCCATGGCGATGCCGAGCGACTCGTACATCCAGGGCTGGCCTTGGCCATTGCTGAGGGCCGCTTGGATCAGCGCGATGGCGTGATCGTATTGGCCGCCTTTGACCAGGTGCGTGACCGCGACGCGAACCGTCTTCTCCTCGGGCTGGTTGGCCGCGAAGTATTCGGACCAGAACTGCTCGGGAGTCTTCGCGAGGTCGATCTCGATGCCCGGCGCGTGGGGCACCTTGGCCTCGGCGTTAATGTTGGCGCCTTCGCTCGCCGCGGGAGCGACGTCTTGGGCCGGGGCCGCAGCTTCCGCAGCGACGGGTTCCTCGGGCGTTGCGATGACCGAGACAGGCGTGGCCTGAACGTCGCTGGCGTCGATGCGATCGGGCACGGCAAAGAAGCCGCCGCCGCCACCGCCCTGGCCGCCGCCGCCGCCGCCGAACCCACCACCGCCGCCGCCGCCGAACCCACCGCCGCCGCCACCGCCGCCGAGACCGCCGCCGCCACCGCCGCCGCCCTGACCGCCCAGGCCACCGCCGCCCAGACCGCCGCCGCCGACGCCGATGCCCAGAGGCTCGATTGGCAGCACGAGGTCAGCCACGGGGTACACCTTCACCTGCAGGCGGGTCGACGCCTCGTCCTCGGTGGTGATCAGCAGCACTTCGTTGTCGATGATGTAGGTGACGTCGTCGACGTTCTTCAGCAGAATCTCCATGGCCGAGCGCAGCGAGACGTTGCTGACGCTGACCGACACTTCCGTCTCGGGGCTCATCGCCACGGCTTCGAGCGCCGTTGTATCGAACTGGATGGGAATCCCGTACTCGTCCGAAATGGCTTCCATGATTTGCTGCAGCGGCGTCTCGACGAACTCGAGCGGCGACAGCAGCGGACCGCGCAACGCGGCGTAGATGTCGGATTCGGCTTTGCCTTGGCTCTTCAAGTCGACCGAGGCATAGCGCGCCTTGCGGCGCTTCGACAGCTCTTCCCACACCGGCGCGTCGGGGTAGACGATCGGCGGGTTGTCGGGGAAGGGAATGTGCGAGAGCTCGATTTGGAACAACGTGTCCCACGCGGCGGCGTGTCGGGCCGATCGCGCCACTTGTTGCAGGTAATCGTGGCGCGTGTGGCGAGCCATCAGCGTAGCCATCACGGGGGTCACGCCGTCGGGGTCGACTTCTTCGACGATCTCGGCGACTTGCTCGGCCTCGACGTACTTGCGCTCGTCCATCAGCGCGTCGAAGCGGTCCATGAGCTGCTTCTCGCGCTCCAGGCGGCGGTTGAGCCGCTCGTTGATGAGCTTCTGCTCCTGTGCGGCTGCCAGCCCGGCGTCGCGCTGGCGGTCGAGTTCGTCCTTGAGCGTCGCCTTCTGCGTGGCTTCGCGGAGGGCAATCTCGAGCTTGTCGGCCAGCTCGGCGCGCTTGGCCGGTTCGAGGTCCGGGGTGCGCTTCAGGTTTTCCAGAGCGAGCTTCAGCTCTTGAATGGCAAGAATCGGATCGCTCGCCATCGATGAGCGGGCGTCGATGACGATGTTCGTGATGTCCTTCTCGAGCATCTGTTGGTACACGCGTCGCTCTTGCTCGACTTCGTCGAGGAACGAACCGCTGGGGAGGCCGACCACGCCGGGACCGGCATCCGCCGGCATGGCGTCGCCTTGGAGGATGATGTCACCCTCGGCGGCAGGGGCCACTGGCTCCATGGGGGGCGCGACAGCCGCGCCCGCGTCGGCGGGAGCACCGAAGTCGATGGCGCCGGCTTCGATGGCTTCGGCGTCGGTCGCCGCGGGGTCGGCCACGGCCGGTTCGACAGCCGCTGGTTCGACTGCGGCCGGCTCTTCAGCAGCAGGCGCTTCGGCGCCCGCGGCGTCGCCCGTCGCATCACCGGCAGCATCATCCGCAGCCGCGGCGTCATCCGTTGCGGGAGCGGCTTCTTCGCCGAACGCATCGCTGAATGGGTCGTCCTGGGCCACGGCGTTCTGCACCGTGCGCGCTTGAATGTTGCCCGGATCGGCGCGAAGCACCGCGCTCGCGATGCGGCCGGCGCCGGCGCGGTCGCCCGTGGCGACGGCTCGCTGGGCCATCTGGGTCAACTGGTCGGCCTGCACGCCCACCAGGCGGGCGGCTTCCGCGAGGCCCTGCGACCCCACCGTCGGCAACGTCAGACCGCCGTCGGTGCTTGCCGCGTCGGCCAATTCGGTGAGATACGCGTTGTCCTGGCTCGAGGCTTCGGGAGCGACGCTCCACGACAGTTCCCGTGTGGCGCCATCGGAACCGGCGACCGTCCACGAGGCGGCGACAGTCGCGGGTAGCGCGGCCGAGGTCCGGCCGATCAAAACGGTGTCGCGATCGGCCCGCAACGGCGGAACCGGCGACGGGTAAAGCTGGCCCAACTCGTTCGGGAACTGCGCGGCTGTTGGCCACAGCACGGCCGCACGCGACCATTGGGCGAGCGACTTGCCCACGACCTGAGCTGCGCGCTGGTTCTCTTCGGCGGCTCGGTCGGCGGTGACGCCCGCGGCTTCGTCGGCCCAGGCGAGCGGTTCGGCGGCGTACAAGTTGCCGCCGGTTTGGTTGGCGAGCACTGCGAGGGTGTGCGCGTCGACTTCGGGGCCGATCGCGTAGCTGGAGACGGGCGTGTGCGTCGCACGGAGTCGGTCGATCACGGGGCGCAACGTCGCGGCGTCGAGCATGTTGGCCATGCTGGCTCCGTCGCCGATGTAAGCGACGGCGCGCGACGAGGACTTGGCGCTCTCGAGGCGATCGATGGCCGCTTCGAGGCCACGGACCATGTTGGTCGAGCCGAGCGGAGTGCGCGCACGGAGCGCGGCGATGGCGGCGGTCGTTTCGGCGCTATTCGCAGCGGCGAGTTCGGTCATCAACGGCACGGCGTCGATATCGACGGCGACGATCTGCACGCGATCGGTCGGCCGCATGCCGGCGAGCATCGTTTCGAGCGCGGCGAGCGCGCTGTCACGATACGGGCCCTGTTGGCTTGCCGAGGTGTCGAACAGCACGACGACGTCGACCGCGGCAACCTCCTTCGCCGGCGCGTCGGCCGCGAGGCTGAGGGCGTAGGACGTTTGACCGTCGGCGACGAAGGTCGTCAGCCGCGCCGAGTCAGCGGCGGTGGCCGCGGCGCTGGCGAGCAGCGACGAGGTCACGAGTCCGAGTTGCAAAAAACGACACATGCGCATGGGAATGCTCCCGAAACTGGACCGTCTGCGCTGCGAGCCTGCCGTGTTCCGGTGCGGCGTCTCAGGGGGCGCAGTGATGGACTGATTCATTATCCCGAAAATTACCGTAAACCTCCAGGTAACCCCAGTTTAAGCTGGTTCCAAGGCGGTCGCCACAAGAAAGTGGGGAGAATCGACCTGGGGGTCTCGCGGCGGGGCGGCGGATTTCGGCAGCGATTTCCCGCCCAAAACGCCGCTTCGGCGCGGGTTCATCGGCCTCCTGGCATGGCCTCGTGCGGATGATCGTTACAATCGCTCCGCGGCCACCGCGGGCGAACC
>JANOIK010000251.1:0-7506 GCA_031407585.1 Planctomycetota bacterium
TACCGTTGCGGTAGCGCACGGTCATCCAACCGTCCGCATTGGCCACGCCCAGCCGATACGATCCCCGCGCTGGTCCGATGAGATTCTCCGTCCACCAATAACTGCGGACCCACAACCCGAGCAGCACCAGGCAGAGCACGCCGCACGCGGCCGACGCTGCCATCCGCAGCTTATAAAATCTCAGGTGATTCTCCGCCGTGCTGCTTCATGACGTTCCTCAGCTGTTCACTGCCCCACTCGGGGGGCGGCCCAATTTCAAGGGCTTGCAATCCGGCGCCAAATCGAGTAGTGTACATAGGATCAAAGCGCCGCACTCGAGTTAAAGACTGCCCCACCTTTCCGAAATCCTACTCTTACTCCTACTCGAATTGAAATGCAGCCAATTCGAGCCGGAGCAAGAGTAAGAGCATGAGCAAGACTCAGAAAAAGCCGCAGCCGTTTTGCTGCCGCACCGAGCGGACACTATCACACCCAAAGCGGACAGTATGAGCCCCAAAGCGGACACAATAAGCCCCAAACCGGACAATTGAAATCACCCTAGCGAGCGTCGGCCCCACGAGAAAACCAGCCTCTCCCCTTATAAGCGTCGAGCGTCATGCCTCCAAACACAAAAAACCTGCATCGCGGCGGACAATTGCCTCGCTCCATCGGCTCCAGCCGCCACGCGATCCGCTCGCGCCGTGCAACCCGGACGGCCATTGAGACGCTCCGAACGCAATCCGACCCGCTTCGCTTGCTGCCCCCACGTTTCCCAGGGAAAATACCCGCAGCACGCGAGGCGTCGCGTGCCGCCTCTTCTCTCGCGAGTTCCGCCATGATTGTTCTGCGCTCCCGTCGCGGATGGTTTCCTGCCGCAGCAGTGGCCGCCCTCGCGCTGGTCGCCCCGGGGCTCGGCTCGACCGCGGCCCGCGGCCAGGACCTGCTGGGCGACGACCTCGCCTACTCGGACGTCACGCTCAATCTGCGTCCCTATTTCACGATGCAGACCACCGCGCCCTTCGGCACGAGCCACCGGAACGTCATCTCGATGACCACCCGGCCGGGCGATACGCGGCTGTACGTTACCACTCAGGACGGCTACGTCTCGGCGATCAACGAGGACGCCAATGGCGCGACGACGGCGACGACGTTTTTCAATGTCGGCGCCGCCATCACGGCCGCCGGACGCACGCTCAATGGCCCCACCTCGGGCGGCCAGGTGGGTCTGCAATCGATCGCCTTTCACCCCGACTTCAATCGCGTGGGCGAAGGCGGATACGGCAAGATCTACGCGACCTTTCTCGCGAACACACCCACGAATCCCGCGGGGTTCAACTTCCTAGGCAATAGCCCCGCCGGCTCGGCCGTGCCCAGCTACCCGCAAGGCGTGCTCGCTGAGTGGACCTACAACCACGCGGGCGGGACGTTTAGCGGCTACCGCGAGCTGTTCCGCACGAAAATGCCCGTGAGCGACCACCCCATCAAGCAGGCACGCTTCAACACGTTGGCCGTCCCCGGCGACGAGGACTACGGGCTGCTCTACATGACGCACGGCGACTCGAACGCACAGCACTCGCCCGGCAACTTTCCCTCGGTGCTCGACAACGCCCTTGGCAAGATGATCCGCATCAACCCGCTGCAAGACGGCGCGAACCGGTACACGATCCCGGCGACCAATCCGTTCGCGGCCAGCTCCGACCCCAATGTGCTTAAGGAGATCTACGCCTACGGCTTCCGCAATCCCCACACCTATTCCTTCAACCGCGACGATACCGGCCAGGTCCGCATCCTGGTCGGCGACATCGGCCGCGCCAATATCGAGGAGATCAACATCGTCGAGAACGGCGGAAACTACGGCTGGGGGTCTCGCGAAGGGACCTTCGTGCACACCCAGGTGGCCGATCCCGATCCCAACGGCGGCTATTACCTCGGCACGGCGCCCTTGCCCGCCAACGAGGCGACGTTCGGCTACATCTACCCCGTCGCTCAGTACGATCACGACGCAGGCGCCGGCACTAGGAGTAACGACAGTGCGATCGCCAGCGGCTTCGTCATCCGCAACGGCAGCGACCCGACCTTGCACAATCAACTGTTTTATTCGGACTTTGCCAATCACGCCCACCGTGCCGACACTGAAAATCCACCGCGCCCCCCGGAATACCCCCTCGGCAGCACTGGCGACATGTTTCACTCGGACTTTAACGAGATGCTGTCCGCGGTCACCAAGCTCGACGGGAACGACCCCAGCCGCGACGAGCCGGGCGAGCTAACTCAAGCGACGGTGAACAAACTGCGCGTGGCGCTCGACGCGGACAACAACCCCGCGACGCCCGCGGTTGTTTACGACAACTTCAACGATCTGTTACCTCTCGTTAACGGGAACACCGCCGTGCGCAACGACGTCCGCTACGGCGAGGGCGCCTTCGGCCAGATGTTCATCTCGTCGAAGGTCAACGGCCGGATTTATCTGGTGACCAACTCGGTGGCCGTGAAGGGCGATTTCGACGCCGACGGCGCCGTGACGGGCGACGACCTGCTGCTGTGGCAGCAAGAGCTGGGCAAGCAGTACATGAAGTCGCCGGCGGACGCGAATCGGGACGAAATTGTCGACGGAGCCGACCTGGCGATCTGGCAAGCCAACTACGGCAAGATGTACGGCGACCCGGCGGTGCTGCCCGTGCCCGAGCCGGCGAGTGCATCGCTGGCTGCCATCGCACTTGCGGCGTGTGGGTCCCGCCGGAGAGCCTCCCGACGACGCGCCTCCTACACGACGCGTAACGCGGAGGCGGGCCGATGATCGTCGCGTCAAATTGCCGCCGGTTCGCTGTGCTGGCGCTGGCCGGGGCGCTGCTCGCCGGTCCTGCCTACGGCGCCCAGGAAGCTTGGGTGCTCGACGGAACGACAAACATCGGCGGTCACACGACGGTCGCGATCGGCAGCCCCGTCTCGATCACCACGCCCTTCGGCCCGGGCTTGCGCTTCGACGGCAATGACGCGCTGAACGTCAAAACCAATCCCATCGTGGGAGCCGCGGCTTTCACGATCGAGATGCTGCTGCGGCCCAACGTCAACGCCAACCCCGGGACCGATGAGCCGCGCATCCTGCACATCCAGTCGTCGGCGCCGAACGACCATCGCGCAATTTTGGAAGGACGCATTGTCGGCAATCAGTGGTATCTCGACGGGTTTCTCCGTGCTCCGGCGGCCGCGAATCCCAATACCATTGCAAGCCTGGCACTGATCGACTCGAACAAGCTCCACCCCGCCGACCGGTGGTACGCCTACGCGCTGGTGTACGACGGCGCTCAAATGCGCGTCTACCTCAATGGCGCCCTGGAGCTTTCGGGCGCGCTCGCCATCAACCCGCTCGCTGCGGGCGAAACCTGGATCGGTAGGCGCGCGAGTCCGACGTTCTGGTTTTTCTCCGGCGATATCGCCAAGGTGCGATTCACAACCTCGGCGCTCGCGCCCGCGGACTTGCTGTCGGCGCGCATTCCCGGCGACTACGACGGCGGATTTTACTCGCCCGGCAACGGCGTCAACGCGGGCGATCTCGAAGTGTGGCGGAATCAATTCGGATCCACGGGACCGCTTCCGCAAACTGGCGATAACGCCGATGGCGATGGCGACGGACAAGTCGATGGCGATGACCTGCTCCTCTGGCAGCGCCGCCTGGGCGCCGTTCCGCCGGGAGCGCTGCCGGTCCCCGAGCCCGGTTCGCTTCCGCTGATTACCGCGGCCGTGCTGCTTACGACCGGTGCTTGCGGAAGGCCTGCGGCGATACGCCGTACACGCTTTTGAATGTTCGGGAGAAATGAAACGCGTCGGCGTAGCCCAGGGTCTGCGCCACCTGCTTGATGAGCACCGCGGGATCGTGCAGCAGCTCGACCGCCTTGTTCATCTTGAGCCGCGTGAGCAAGTGATAGGGCGTTTGGTAGTCGTACCGCTGGAACAGCCGGCACAGATACGCCTGGTCGACGTGCGATTCCTTGGCAATTTGTTTGAGCGTTTCCAGCTCCAAGTAGTGCTGCTCGATGTAGTCGCGGCATCGCACGTAGGTGACATACGCGGTCGACTGGTCCTTCTCGTCGCGCGTCGCGGAGGTCGCGACGCGATAGAGCAGGTACTCGAGCAACGATCCGCACAGTCCGCCGGCCATGGGGCCGCCGCGCGAGCCGTCGCGGATGATGTCGTCCAGAATGCGTTTGATTTCGGACGGCGTGTCGATGCGCCGCACGGCGCCGGGCTCGAGATTGCAGTTGCGCATCACCTGCACGGCCTCGTGCCCGCGAAAGTCGATGAAGTATTTGCACGGTGGATCGTCTTTGTCGGCGGCGATGTGATGCGCGATGCCGGGCCCGTAGGTAAAGACGACCCCGGGCTCCAAATCGGCGACAGCGTTGTTGAGTTGCAGCGAGCCGCGACCTTTGTAGACGTACTCAATCGACAGATAGGGGAAGCTGGCGCGATCGATCAAATAGTCGGGCGTGCACTGCTCGAACCCGCCGCAGACCACGGAGATGCGCTTTCGCGTATGGAACGCCAGGTCCAGGTAGAACCGCCGCGCATGCGAGACCTGCGGCGAAAAGAAGTTGGGAGTCCAGTCCAGGGCTTCTTCGTTAACCGTCATGAATGAGGCCTCCCGAGCAAGTCATTCTTATCTAGCTTTGGCCGCCGAAGGGCTTTAAATCAGCGATGCACCTATGTTAGCCGCACCAAGAATTGGTATCCAGCAGGAAATCGGCCGTGATTCGGCGGGCCCTGGGGAGCTCCCATTGATCTCCGGGCTCGGGTCGGTTTACTCAAATCGCTGGCTTTTGCGGGGCCATTATGGAAGCGCGGAAAGTCCCCGGATCTGCGCCAATTCTAAAAATTTCTGCGAGGGATATGCTGATCGACTTTCGCCGAGAGTGGGCATAATAAGGCGTGTGTTTTCCGTAGCTTATAACGACCTTGAGCGTTATGCGGCGCGGAGAGCCACGCTTTTCAGTTTTGGCTTCGGGGGTCAGCTTTTCACCAGTGGGTCTTGCCGGCGGTGTAAGGTCGACCGGCATTGCGCCGGCGCCTGCCGTTGTCGCGCAGCTCTCTGAGTGATCGCCGTGGATCCCGAGCTCATCGCCGATTTGCTAGATCTTTCGATCGTCAGAGAGTCACCGAACGAATGCTTAACGGTCACCAGGCGGCTGGGGCGCGCCACGGGGGCGCCTCCCTTCCTGCGGGGCTCGCGGCATGGTTCACAAACGGAGGAAAACAGTCGTGATGCGACAACTTGCGTGGGGAGCAGCGCTGAGCCTGCTGCTGGTTAGTGATTCGTGGGCGGTGCTGACGCATCGGTACACCTTTGAACCCGGGACAGTTTCCGGTACGACATTCAACGACACCGTCGGGACGGCCCACGGTACGATCGCGGCGAGCACTGCTGGCGGTGCGTCGAACGGTTACGTGATCGCGGGGCAACTCGTCCTTCCAGGCGGAGCCGGGAGTGCCACCACGATTCAAGGACACGGTTCCCTCCCGGGTCCGACCATCAACCTTCCCAGCTACACCTCGGCGACGATCGAAATGTGGCTGACGTCGCAAGGCGCGCCGGCTAACGGCGGCTTCGCCTGGACAGCGGCGTTCGGCCGGCCTGGCGATGTGACCGACGTCACCACGGACCCGCCGGAAGATCCCGTGGGCAACGACGCAAATGAGGGCATCTTCGGCCACGACTACTTGGCGGTGATGCCAAACGCCCCGGGAAACGCCAGCCGGGTGGCGATCACGGACGACTACTTCAACTCGGAAACGGGCGTCACCAGCACTCAAGTCCGCGGGACCGGTCAGCGTCATCTGGTCGTTACGGTGGCTCCGGCGGCGGCCCCTGATACATCGACGATTACGTTCTACCGAGACGGAGTCCTCCTGAATTCGGCCACGGGCGCCGACAATCTGGCCGACATAAGCAACGCATTTGCCTACATCGGCCGCGCGCTGTACACGAATGATCCGTACTTCGCGGGGGCGATCAACGAATTCCGCATCTACAACGACGCGATCCCGCTGTCCCAGGTGCAGTCTAACTTTACGACCGGCCCGGCCGGGACCGCGGGGCCGACGATCACGATCAATCGCGTCTCGGGCGACATTACGCTGTCGCACGCGAGCGCAAACCTAAACATTACCAACTACTCCGTCTTCTCCCCGGTCGGGGCGCTCGACTTGGTCGAATGGCAGAGCCACCCTGTGGCGGGTCGCCTCGATGCGAACCCCGCGAATTTTGGCACGGGCGATGGATCGTTTGACCTGGACGATCTTTGGAGTTCCGGGACCGTTATCACCAGCCGCACGAACCTCTACGAAGAGATGAACGTGGACGGCTTGGGTCCGGATGACGGAGCCTTGCTAGATAGTGTTTCGCTCGGCTTAGGCGTGTGGGACAAGTACTTCGTTGAGGACGTGAATGCCAACGTGCGGGTGAGAATCGACGCGACGACCGAAATCGTCATGCCGATGAATATTGTCTACACGGGCGGCCCGGCTTACCGGCGCAGCGACCTCAATTTCGACAACGCAATTTCTGGCCTCGATTGGCAGGTTTTTCGCACGAATCTCGGAACCACGTTGACGCCGACGCTGAACGACGTGCAATCCTATCCGTTTGGCGACATCAACGGCGACCAATTCGTTGATTTCGCGGACTTCCGCGCATTCCAGGCTGATTATGTCGCGGCGAACGGCCTCGCAGCATTCCAAGCGATGCTGGCCAGCGTCCCTGAGCCGGCTAGCGCGTCCTTGGCGTTGCTGGGCTTAGCCGCGCTGATCCGGCGCCGCCGAATCGCTTGAACGACTTCACTTGAGTCCTCTACTTACTTTTCAGAATCATCAATTCCCGCCCAACGGGAAAAATGCACGGAGACTTGTCCAAATGAATCCCAACGCGAAACGATCGTCGAGCGCTCTGATAGCGTTCGCAGCACTGCTAACGGCGCTCCATGCGAGCACCGCCCAGGCGGTGCTCGTGCACAAGTACACCTTCAACAACGGCAACGCTAATGATTCCGTGGGCACGGCCCACGGAACCATCATCGATCCGGGTGCGGTAACCGCGAACTTTACGAGCAGCGGTCAGCTCAACTTATCCGGAAATGGGGGCAACCCGTCGAACAACATAACCAACGATGCTTATGTGAATTTGCCGAACGGCATTATCAACGCCGCGGCAAATTCTGGCACCAGCGGCGCCATTAGCTTTGAGTTTTGGGCCACCGTGTCCCAGCAACGCACTTGGCAGCGGTTGGGCGACTTCGGCAAGGGCACGGGCGCCGAGGATGTCTCCAGCGATGGCCTAGGGGGCGACTACATGCTGATTTCGCCAAATTCGGGCCGCGCGACTAATGGGCTGGAAATTACCAATCACGTCGCCGCGGGCGCCGAGCCGAACCTCGGCCTGACCGGGCCGTTTCCCCTCAATGTCCAACAGCATGTGGTGGCCGTTTACGACAAGAACAACACCAACGCCGGGGCCAACCCCGGCGGCACCATGTC
>JANOIK010000252.1:0-1982 GCA_031407585.1 Planctomycetota bacterium
TCGTTAACTACACCGGCACGAAAGTGAACAACCTGCTGCTGCAAATCGATCCCGCCAACGGCAAAGCAAAGATTCGCAACACCTCCGCAACCACGGTCAACATCGACGGCTACGCGATCAGTTCGACCGCGTCGCTGACCCCGGGAACGTGGAATAGTCTCGACGATCAGAATTCCGCTGGAGGCGATTGGCTCGAGATTCTCGACGCCACGACCGCCTTGCTGGGCGAAGTCAAAACCCAGTCGACGACGTCGCTCGGACCGGGCGCTTCGTATGACCTGGGCACGATCTTCAACCCGGCGCTGGCTCGCGATGTGACGTTCGAGTTCCTGCCCGGCGTCAACGGCATCGCCACGTTCGGCGCCGTCATCTACGAGTCGTTTGCCGACGCGGACTTCAACAACGACACGTTTGTCGACGGCGACGACTTCCTACTGTGGCAGCGATTCTTGGGGCTGAATTCGGGCGCCACCAATGGTCAGGGCGACGCCAACGGCGACGGCGCCGTCAACAGCGCCGACCTCGCTTTGTGGCGATCGCTCTACGGAACATCCGCGATCCACCCAGCAAGCCAACCTTTGGGGGCGCCCGTTCCGGAGCCTGCCGCCTCGACCGTGGCGATTGTGTTGGCATTGGGGTTGACCAGCGTCACCGGCGCAGCGAGACGGGGTCGGTCGCGTCGGTAATCGAGGTGTTGGGCAGTTGGAGACCGGAGATTCCGCGGGGCACTTGAAGAATGGAAAGGACGTCGCCATGACGCGTCATAGAAACACGGCCTCGGCCCGGGCGAACTCAGCTTCGGCCCGAGGTTTCACGCTCGTCGAGCTCTTGGTGGTGATCGCCATCATCGGCGTGCTGGTGGCCCTGCTGTTGCCTGCCATCCAGGCGGCTCGCGAGGCGGCGCGCCGCACCGACTGCCTCAACCGACTGCGGCAGCTCGGCGTCGCCGCGCATAATTACCAAACCGCGCGCGGCTACTTCCCTGGCCACGGCGATCGCAAGACGGGATTGAGCAGCCAGGCGCGGTTGCTGCCCTTCATGGAGCAGCAGCAACTCCTGAATCTGGTAGACCAGAGGGTTCATTGGCGCGGTCAAACCTTTGCCACCAAGAACACGCCGCTGCCGTTCTTGAAGTGTCCCAGCCAAAATCCCCTGGAGTACACCGACATCGCGGCGTCCAACACGTTTCAGGACAGCCTCCTGCGATGCCATTACGCAGGGAACATGGGCGCCAAACCGACGACCTGTCCGGATCCACGCACTGCGGGCTCGACGCCTTACCCGGAGAACACCTACACGATCGCGAACTGCACGCAGAATCCTGACACCGATGGCGGCATGGCGACCAACGGCGTGCTGTACTTCGAAAGCGAAGTCTCGATGAAAGACATTACCGACGGCTCCTCGAACACGCTCCTCTATGGGGAGCTCTCGTGGGACGCGGGCCTCAACATGACCTGGCTTTGCGGCAACGACGGCGTGTGGTCTGCCGACGAGCAGAAGACGCGACCCGTTGAGAATTTTATGATTTGGACTTACAACGCCAAAAACATGGCCCAGCCTATCAAAACCGCGGCGTACATTCCCACCTGGGATGATCGGCCTTCCCCGTTTGCCTTGCACGACACGAGCTACGGCAGCCTGCACCCGGGGGGCTGTCACATGATGATGGCCGACGGCTCAGCAGGCTTCATGCAGGAGAACGTCGACCTGGCTGGCGTGCTGAAGCCGATGGCCAGCCGCGCGTCGGAAGAGATTTACCAGCGGCCGTTCTGATGGACGAAGCCCACGCCCCAGGGGAGCCCCACGACATGCATGGCGCTCGAAGACGCTCAGGACGACGCGCCATGTTTCGATGTGTGGTCGCACTTGGAGTCGGAATTCTGACCTGCGCCGCTGGCTGCGGCGGCGACGATTCCAAGTTTGGCGACGTCGAAGGCATCGTGAAGCTGGACGGTCAGCCAGTCCCTGCCGGAAAGGTG